>JALSJN010000086.1 GCA_026989335.1 Thiotrichaceae bacterium | reverse complement strand
TTCGTGGTGATTTTCTTTTTATCATAGGCTAGGCTGGCAAAGCTTTGTTGTTTCATTGAATAACTCCTTTCTTTGGATTATGCTATTTTCTCATGATCCTAGGACTTAATCAGTCATTCCTTAAGGAATGACTGATCAAAAGCCAAGGCACTATACATAGAGAACTAAAGAGAAACACCACAAAGAAAAGGTATTCTCTAAGCGGTATCATCCGTTTGGCGAATCAGTTTACCATTCACCTCAGCTCCTGCAGGTAACTCTAGAACATCATAATGCACATCACCATTGATGCGTGCTTTATCAAATAACTCGACTTTTCCCGTTGCGTAGATATTGCCATCTACTTGGCCATTAACTATCAAATGATTAACGTGAATATCACCCGTTACCAAAGCATCTTCACTCACTATTAGTACTGAGCTGCTATCTTCTGACTTAGCACCACCTTTGATCGTACCGACCACATGCAAGCCACCCTCAAACTGAACAACACCTGTAACGGTTGTACCCTCACCAATCAATGTGTTAATTTGCGTTCTTAAACGCTCTTTACCTTGTTTCTTTTTTGATCCAAACATTCAACTTTTCCAAATTAACTTTCAGGAAGCTTTTAAACTCATGATTCTAAGGTAATAGCGCTGGTTGTGATAAGGCTAACGTTTCATCTAAGCCTAGCATAATATTCATATTTTGCACCGCTTGCCCAGCAGCACCTTTAACTAAATTATCAATCACGGATAACACAACCAACTGTGAGCTAGTCTCTTTTTTATGCAGGGCGATTTGACAAATATTAGACGCTTTAACAAACCGAGTTTCAGGGTGTGAGCCCGTTGGCAACACATCTACAAACGGCTCATCCGCATAGCGAGATTCATACAGCTTCTGTAGCTCTACTTGATTGGTTTTCGTTTTTGCATACAAAGTTGCATGAATACCACGAATGATGGGCAACAAATGGGGCACAAAAGTAAGTTCAACAGGTTTAGATAAACCCGCAACTAAGCCTAACGTCTGCGCAATTTCTGGTTGATGGCGATGCCCACCGACGTTATAGGCTTTAAAACTCTCACCCATCTCACTAAACAAAGTCGCCACATTCGCGCCCTTACCTGCTCCACTTACCCCAGATTTGGTATCCGCAATAATATTCTCTAAATCAATCAGCTTGTTTTCAATCAAAGGCAACAAACCCAAAGTAACTGCCGTTGGGTAGCAACCTGGGTTAGCAACGATACGGGCGGTTTTAAGCTTATCTCGATTAATCTCAGGCAAGCCATAAACCGCTTCTGCAACTATCTCAGGACAGGCATGATCCATGCTGTACCACTGACTCCAAAGGTCAATATCCTTAATTCTAAAATCAGCGGCGAGATCAATGACTTTTGTACCTGCTTCTAATAACGCAGGCACATGGTTCATCGCCACACCATTAGGCGTTGCAAAAAAGACTAAATCACATTTAGCCAATGCATCTGTAGACGGGTCACTAAATTCAAGATCAATAAACCCACGTAGATTAGGAAACATCGCATCCACACGCGAACCTGCGTTAGAACGAGACGTAACATAACTAATCTCAACCTCAGGATGCGTTGCTAAAATCCTTAATAATTCAACGCCGGTGTAGCCCGTTGCGCCTACTATGCCTATTTTTTTCTTCACGTTATCTATTTACTGTTAGTTTTAAAGTCTCAGAATAATAACGTGAAACCATGGATAGCTCTATATAATTAAACAGTCTCCCATAAAAAAACCAGCAATCATTAGATGATACTGGTTTTTTAACAAAAATAATAACTCCGTTGACTAGAATTTTTTACTAAAACCTATCCCCGCAGCATTTTGCTCCATACTAATGTCAAACTGTTGGCCTTTAGCTACATCACCTTTAACTTCATTTTTAAAGGTGTGCGTGTAAGAGCCTGTAATTGCAGAGTTTTTACCCACTTTATATTCAAAACCTAGAGAAAGATGATCCTCAACAACTGCCGGTGTTAAAGCATTAAAAAAAGTATCTTCTGGCCCAACAGGTGAAGCACCATGATTATAGCCAGCAAGCATCGCTAATTTTTGACCCATTTGTTGCTTAACACCAAGTTTGATAACTGTTTGATCATCCCAGCCAAAACCCGGTCCATCTTTACCCCCAAAACCACTAGGCTTAAATGCATTGCCCGTTGCTGCAACATCTGAATAATAAATCTGTTGAATGTCTGCCGCTATCGTTGTACTTGGCGTAACCTTTGCGGAAGCACCCACTGTTAACGCAGCTGGAACATGCATTTCGCCACCATCAGGAAATAAGCCAGCATATTCTTTAAACTTACCCATTTTGGTTTTTAAACGATATGAAGCACCCATCGTAAACCTGTCACTGAATTGCCCCATCCAACCGATTGTTGCACCAATACCCGTTGCCGATGATTTACCATTATCGGTAAACTTTGTTGGGTTTGTTGACCCTGCGGTTAAGGCCGAAAGGCCCTTAGCTTCAAAACGCTGCCAAACTAAATTTAACGATAAACCAACACTGTGCTTTGCATTAAGTTTTTTAGAAATTGTGGGCGCTATAAAGAGTTGTTCCAAATTAACCCCTGTTGTTCCTTTTGGCCCTGTTTTGGTACTGTTAAAATTAAATACAGAGTCGGGCTGATGATCCGGTGTGGCCCCAATTTCTACAGGTATTCCAGTAGTTCCAGCAGGAATTGTACCACCTTGCCCATTGGGTATCCCTCCAACTGGAACCGTACCCAAAGCATCAGCTGCAAAGGCAGGAGACTTATCATATTGGGTGTTCATTCCACCATTTCCGTAAGCCGAAATACCCACTGAAAAGCCACCATAGTTACGGTTATAGGCAAACTCAGGAATTAAAAAGTTCTTTTTCCCATCACCCGAATATTCAGTACCTTTAGTCAAGGTACCCTGAGGGTTTAACGTATCGTAAGGGGGAGGGTTAGTAGGATCTCCTTGAGCATCAGGAGAAGGAGAGTTAGTTCCAGACGGCTGAAAATCACTATTATTTTTAGCCGTACGTTTAGGTCGAAATAATTCTATACCAACATCAAAGCCACTATCAACAAAAGATCCTGCGGCAGGGTTTGTCATCATTGTCGTCGTATTTTGCGGATTACCAGCAGCAGCGCCGCCCATTGCCTTATGTACTTGACCCAACCCCGTAGGTGCAAGGCCGTTGGTAGCATAGGCTATAGGTGTCAAACAAATTGAAATTGATAGGGCTAAAAATGTCTTTTTTAAGCTGTGTTGCATAGGTACTCCTAATTTAATATTTACATAACTTCGATTATTTCCAGCCAATAATGCATTATTAAAGAGTTAAGTGTCAATAAGAATATACCCCTAAGTTACTGATTTAACTAAATTATAATATTCTTAATAACTAATGCAGCTGTTCTATTTATATGATAATTTCTCTCATTTTTTGTGCTAAAAACATTCAAATGAAATGTGAGCAAAAGTTATTCTAAACCTTCATCTGTGAGTGCTTCTAAAAATGCACGTAAATCAATTTTCTCCTGAGTAGTTTCAAAGAGATTCGTAAAGTATTGACCACCATCTGAAATCGTATCACCTACTTCTGCTGTTGTATCAATTCCTACAACAGTTTCTGCGTTGTAAAAATCAATAACTTGGCTCAAATTACTAAATATTCCGTTATGCATATACGGTGCGGTTTTAGCAATATTACGTAATGAGGGTACTTTAAACATACCTTTTCCTGTTTTAGGAGGATTAACCGAATGCGGCCCATTTTCAGGATCATCAGGTGCGCTACCTGCTCCAAAATCTATAAAGGTGGTATCAGCAGTTAACAATGGATTGCTTGGGTTTTTAGGTGTACCAATATTTTCATATTCAAAATTGGTGAATACTTGAGCTCCTAATAAATTATCTGGTGTGAAATGGCAAGTATCGCAGCGACCTTCTTTGAATGCTTGAAAGCCACGCATTTCACTAGCAGTAAACACATCGCCGTCCATTTTCCCATCAGCCATTTCTTTATCCCATCGAGAAGTAAAGGGAGAAAAACGTCCACTACGCTCAAAAGCGGCAATAGCTTGTGATATTTGTACATAAGCTTTATCAATATCATTGAAAGCATTATTCCCAAAAACAGTTTTAAAATCTACCGCATACACGGCATTTCTAATTTTATGGACAACCTCAGTTTTACTGGGATTATTCATTTCACGCTTATCAAGAAATGGTTGACGTGCTTGCTCTTCTAATGAGTCAGTACGACCATCCCAGAATTGTCCACCAACTTTACGCTTGCCTAAAAAAAACTGGTTTGGTGTATGCGCTGAATAACTAATCATAGGCGTATTTCTACCACCGAAAACTCCATTTCTTGCCCCTTCAGATGTCTCTTTAGTATCGCGGATATCCGTTGTTATACCACTATCTAAATCATGACAGGATGCACAAGATTGACCAGTTGGCACGGATAGGTTTTCATCTTCAAAGATTTTTTTACCTAATGAGGCTAATGCTGTCATGGGTTGATTTTGAGCTACCTTAAAACCAATTCTTGCGGTATCAACAACTGTTTTTCCTGCCACTTTTGCAGAAACTGTAACTGAGCTGTTATTTTCTGTATGGGTTAAATTTGCACTATAAGTGCCGTCTTTATTATCGACGAGACTAGATAAAGAGCCGGCACTCGAAGAAAGAACCACTTGCTCTCCTCCTTTAGTGAGGTTCTTACCAGTTTCATCTTTCAATTGAACGGTTATCTTAACCGTGTTCCTAACATGGGGCCTTGAAGTGCTGTACCCGGTGGAATAACACCGAAGTTTTGTGCGACTAATTGTTGCTGTAAACCTGCAGTATTGTTTTTATTAGAAATAGATTTTGAATCGGTATAATTGATTCGTGCAATATCAAGCGCGACTGTAGTTTTTGGCGTAGCCTTCATCGAAGCACCAATAGTAATCATACTTGGCACATCAAATTTACCTTGTTCAGCAAATAAGCCTTTGTATTTCTTAAATCTACCCATACTCGCTTTACTGCGATACGTTGCACCCAAAGTAAGCCGATCTAAAACCTTACCCTGCCAACCAATTGAGAAACCTAGACCTGTTGAACTATCGACGCCTTTATCCGATAAACTATTCGGATTACGACTGAAAGGTTTAAAGGCATCTACGCCCTTAATATCAATACGTTGATACACCAAATTTAATGAAGCGCCTATGCTATGTCTTGGGTTAATCTTCATTGAAGCACTTGGCGCGATAAAGAGTTGCTCTAAGTTTATGCTGGTTTTATTGGTTTGTGAAAAGATAGGACGATCGTAACTGGCATTCATCCCGCCGTTACCGTAAACCGCAACACCTATGGCAAACTTTTTACCGATGTGTTTTTGATAGGCGCCTTCGGGTGAAACAAACTGCTTTTTTTCGTTTGCTCTTAGTACCTGGCCATCAATACCGCTGTCGACCCCAACAGTATCACCTGGCGCCCAGTTACCAGAAGTACCCGGTGGAAAAAATTCGCTAATAGGTTTATTTTGATTTCCTGCTCTCCCTGAGTGTTCCAAACCACGATCAGGAACAAATAACTCCAATCCTCCAGTCCAGTTATTTTCACCCATCGACATGGATGCAGGATTTGTAGCTATATTCATTGCATTGTCACTACCAGCAACTGCTGTACCCCCCATCGCTTTTTGTACCGTACCAAAACCATGCGCAGCATAGCCGTTGGTTGCACCCGCTTGTTGTGCCGAGATAGCCAGTACTATTGATGCCGCGATCAAACTGGGCTTTATCATTTTTTGCATATTTTTCTCCTTGGTGTTTAAGGCTACTCTTTATCCTTTGTAACCCTTATTGTCTATAGGTGATGCCTTTGATCATTATTTAAGCAACACCTATCTATTAATTGATCTATATCAATACACGTAAAATACATTTGATATTTATCAAGGCCAATTAAAAGGAGTTATGAATCAATGATTTAGCTTATTTCTATATAATAATAAGCTAACTTAGTGATACTATTGTTTACAACATTAAACTGATTTTTATGATTCAAAATGTTAGTTTATAAAAATCAAAAAATGGACTTAAACGATTAGCTCAGAAACTAACATCATCCTAACCACCCTCAACGCACGTTACATTCACAGTGCTTTTGGTTTACGTTATTTGTATGCCAATTTAGGTGAGTTGCAACACCAAACCACCCTCATTGAATTCACTATTCATGAACGGCCCATTGATATTTCAGAAAAGCTTTTATTGTTAAAACCGAAGATTATTGGACTCAGTGTTTACATCTGGAATATCAGTGAGATTACAGAGTTAGTACAATTAATTAAGCAGATATCACCGAGTATAATTGTGGTCATAGGTGGGCCAGAAGTTAGTCACTTGCCGGATAAGCCCACCGTAGTTAATGATGCTGATTATATTATTCAAGGCGCGGGCGAAACAAGCTTTTACCAACTTTGCACACAAATATTAGCCAATAGAAAACCACTAAATAAAGTAATTAATGGCGAGGTTATTCCTTTAGAACAATTAGAGCTACCCTATATTTTTTATAATGATGAGGATATTCGTAACCGATTAATCTATGTTGAAGCATCGCGCGGCTGTCCTTTTAAGTGCGAGTTCTGCTTATCTTCTTTAGATAAAACCTCTAAACCCTTTGAATTAGGTGCTTTCTTAGTCGAAATGGATAAGCTAATTCAGCGCGGAGCACGAAACTTTAAATTTATTGATCGTACCTTTAACCTTAAAGTTGCCAACAGCGTCACTATTTTAGAATTTTTCTTAGAACGAATGACGGATGATTTATACCTTCATTTTGAAGTCATTCCTGATAATCTGCCCGATAAACTTAAAGCCATACTCACACGCTTTCCAAAAAATTCTTTACAGTTTGAAATTGGCGTACAAACTTTTGACCCAGATATTCAAACGCTCATCAGCCGTAAACAAGACAATCAAAAAACCAAAGATAATATCCGCTGGTTGCGTAAGCATACGGGAGCACATTTACACACTGATCTCATTTTTGGACTTCCCAGCGATACCTTAGAAAATTTTTCTAAGAGTTTTGATCAATTAGTAGAACTCAATCCACAAGAAATTCAAATGGGTATTTTAAAACGTTTGCGCGGTGCGCCCATTAATCGGCATAGTCAAGAATACCAGATGAATTATAGCCAAACGCCACCTTATACCGTACTTAGCACCCGTGATATCAGCTTTATGGAGCTACAACAAGTACAACGCTTTGCACGCTACTGGGATATGATCGCGAACTCTGGGCGATTTAAAAATACCTTAGCCTTGGTGTTAGGAAATAAAAAAAATAATGATTCAGCTTTTCAACGCTTTATGCAGCTCAGCAATGCATTATATAAAGAAGCGGGCAGCACCTGGAAAATTGCACTACCTCGGCTGTATAAAATGCTCTATCAAAGCTTATTGAGTGATTTCAAAATGGCAGAAAAAACCGTCAAAATAGCTCTCCTTAAAGATTTTGAACAATCAGGACAACGCGGCAGCCTTGATTTATTACTTAATAAACAAAGAAAAGCGCGAATCGGAACGGCTAACAAACGCCAACAGCAACATGGTTAAGGTCACTGACTCATGCAAAGGTTTTAAAAAAAATTTAGACTATAAAAAAGCCCCATTAAATAATGAGGCTTTTTTATAGTCTAAGCTTTTATCTAGCTTTAGTAGCCACCTTTACGTGTGGTAGCTGGTAAGCCTGCAAGTTTTAAACCTTGCTTACTGGGTGCACCAGGGAAAAGCGTGTATAAATCTTTACCTTTTAACTTCTCACCCCATACACTTGACATATGCTTAGTGATAGCGCGCTCCATCGGTTGGTTACCTGCATTATTGATATACTCATCACGTAAAAATGCAATCACGTCCATATGCCGATCGGTAACTTCGATACCTTCGCCTTCTGCGATTACTTTACAAACCTCTTCATTCCAGTCATTTAGATTCTCTAAATAACCTGCGTCAGTAGTTTCGATTGTTTTTCCGTTTACTTCAATTGCCATAATAGTAGCTACCTCATTTGATTTATGTCTTCGACAAGCTAAAGATGTCATAATATGATAGAAATGTCACGCGACCTATACTTAGTAAATAAACTTCTACAGGGATTACATTCCTTTAGGGATATACCTCTTAGGATGAACTACAGGTATATTTCGCGCATTAAAATTAATTAGATAAGCTACTGGAGAACTCACATGAGTAATAAATCAGAACTAATTCAAGAAATGCTTGATATGCAGGCAAAGTTTGTAAAATACGAGCAAAGTGGCAATTTTAATGCCGAAGACTATTACGTTGGTGAGTGGAAAGCATACCGTGAGCGTTATCAAGAGCTTACAAACGAAGTACGCGATATTGCTTCTAAAGAAGTTGATTTCTGGAAATAAACTCAGAAAAATAAATTCATAAAAAAACCACTTTCGAGTGGTTTTTTTATGTCAAATTTTATAGTTTGTGAGTAACTTGTTAATGAATATCGGCATATACATCTACAATGATGCAGAAGTTTTAGACTTTTCAGGCCCTACGAAGTATTCACTACAGCAAATCGAGTTTGTAACGATACTATAAAACCATTTGAGGTTTTTCTAATCAGCGAAACTGGTAATACCGTCACCGCACGGGCGGGATATCAAGTACTCCCGCACTATGGTTTTGCTAATCATCCTGAAATTGATGTTTTGATTGTAGTTGGTGGAGTTCATACAACTGAGCTTGAAAAAACAAATGTAATTAATTGGATTAACTCCCAATCCCAAACTGCATCATTAGTGGCATCCGTTTGTACGGGTGCATTTTTATTGGCTAAAGCTAAGGTATTACAAGACCACAAAGTAACAACTCACTGGGAGGATATTGACGACTTAGCTACTATGTTTCCCAAACTATCCATTATCAAAAATGTTCGCTGGGTGGACGAAAGTAATATTATTACTTCGGGTGGCATATCAGCAGGTATTGATATGAGCCTACACCTTGTAAGTAAACTTCATAGCCATTCTTTAGCAGAAAAAACAGCGAAACAAATGGAGTTTCTTTGGCTAAAAAATGAGAGTTAGATGGTAGTTGTGGCTGTTCTCCCATTCCATCAATTGAAATAGTACGCTTTTATTATTATACCTCACTCCAACGCCGTACTAAGTTGGCATAAACATGGCTAACATGTGCTGTTTCATTTGCATCAGCGCGCTCATCGATCAAAATATTTCGCGCTTGACCTAATTCATAAACCAGCTCGCGCTTTTGTGGATCTTTAATCATACTTTGCGCCCATGTTACTGCAACCAGTCGCTCGCCCTTAGTCACTTTATTCACTTGATGTAGGGTTGTCGCTGGGTAAACAATTGCATCACCTGCCGCTAATTTTATCTGTTGTTCTCCCAAAGTGTTTTTTACACACAGTTCTCCCCCTTCATAATCATCATTTAAAAAAATGGTTGTCGCAAGATCCGAACGATAACGGCTATGCATCGGCCCCATAACAGGATCATCTACATGAAAGCCGTAAGTCATACCTTGGGTATACCGAGCATAAAAAGGCGTTGCAACTTTTAAAGGAAAAGCAAAATCTTGATACTCGCTATTTTGTAACAATGCATTCATCACCATTTGATTCAATTGATCATGTAAAGGGCTATTTTGCGATAATTCTTGATTGTTTTTAACCTGTTTTGCTTCTTTTCCTGCGGATAATTTACCATCCACGAACTCAGCATTTTTCAATAAGGTTTGAATAACCTTTAATTGATTGTCATTTAAGACATTTTTTATAGCTAAAAACATCGTCTTACACTCTCTAAATCAAACGTGTATCAATTATACGCCACTACAATTAAATCACTTAGATTAAAATGGTTTTTATACATACAATAATTTAGTACTCTATGTACTTATCTTTAACACCCTACTGGATAGACTTAAAATGATACTTAAAATCTTCGTCGATGAACATGAGCAAGAAATCAATGTACCCGATGAAATTCTCACCGATGCTAAAGATTATTTTGACATGATCGACAAAGATATGGATCAAGGCTACCAAATGAGTCGCTCATGGGTTGCAAAACCAGATCAGTTACAGCGTTGCCAAATCGTATCTGACCGAATACTAACAGCACTCGAAAATGACAATAAAGAAACAGGGACATTAATGGCAGGTTATATTTTATCGCGTGTACCGAACGCCTATGCGATGCACCTTAATTTAGAAGGTGATATGACCTTGTATGATTTAGAGACACGTTGATTTTATTAGCAAAGATTTTTAAGCCCATTCTAAATTTTCGGTAGAGAATAGTTACTATATTCAATATGTATAACTCGCGGTGTTTTGGGTTTATTAATTTACTCGAAGAGTGTAGTAGATGAGGTTTCATTAACAGTAAATCAGCTGCTTTAACTTCACATAAATAGGGTTCTTGATCAGTCACTCAGTCACCACTTGAGTAATTTCTGCTTGCGAGAGTATACCTAACTGTTGGCTTCTTGGAATAACGTTTAAGGAAGCTCTGATTAACCTAGCTGAGTTCTGGCAACGCCAAGTTTTCAAGTTCGGGGCATTTGTTTTTGCATAGTTATTCTATGGTAAAAACAAATGACGAAGAAGTTGGGAAATTGGCTAAGCCCCGTAGGCGGTCTTACAAGGCATCAATTCCGTTGTTGTGATTTTTCATGAAGGGAATAACCAATCCTTGTCAGCATCATCAAGATGCAAACGAAACGTTACCATTGTATTCAAACATCTAGTGATGGCTGAACATGATGTGCATTGTCTTTAATACTCCAAACACCCCAGCCAGCAACATCTATTTTATGGTTAAGTGCTATGGATTTTATCTTGATGCTAGCTAACCAGCCAATTTTTCTCTGGCGTTTTATCAAAATATATCATCCTCACAATCTTTGCTGATGAACCTAAAACTGATTCTGCTAAAGCCATGAATTGTTGAGAATTTGCTAAATCGTCTATTGTTTTGAGTTTTTCATTGGCCTTTCTAACACCGTAGCTTGCATCACCTTGAGTGTTTTTTTAATATCATTTTTAATGGCTTCAATTACTCTATTTGAAACAAACTGTCTTTTTATTTCAAAGCCATCACTATTAATTTGCACTTTTTTTCCTAGGTAAAATTGAGCTAGCGAA
This sequence comes from Thiotrichaceae bacterium, assembly GCA_026989335.1. GTDB lineage: Bacteria > Pseudomonadota > Gammaproteobacteria > Thiotrichales > Thiotrichaceae > Cocleimonas. Next base: position 25,621 of record JALSJN010000086.1, on the reverse strand, counting down.
AATTAATCCACGTCGTCGCAATATATTTAACGCCTTTGATCACTTCTTTGGCACGGTGTTCATGCGTCCAAAATGGTGGGAAAAGTATTAACTTCCCCTTCGCTGGGGTTATGCTGGCATCTTGAAATATAAACTCTGTTTCACCGCCCTCTTCCACATCATTTAAATACCATAAAGCGACTAACTGTCGAGGTGCTAGGACTTCATTATCTGCATCCACATGCCAGTGATAATACTCACCTTCACGATAACGTTGTAGATTATAGCCCATATCTTTAAACCGGCTCATGTCGCTAAAATAGGGGTAACTGTGTTTAAATTCATTTAACGCCATTGCCAGCGAGCGGAACAGGTTATTATCAACATCTTTCCAATGCTGTTTGCCGCTGGCAATAAGATCTGTTGTTTTCTTTAAGCTATCATTAGCATTCATTGCTGAACCTACACGCCCTGCGTATTGATCTGCCTCATTAGCTTCAAACCGCGCCACCATATCGTCGCAGAGAAAATCAGGTAACGCATCTTTTACTTCAAAGATAAAGCTATTGGGTTTTACTTCCGTTATTTTAGTATTCATAAAATAGTATCTTTAATCAATTCTTCGAGTGGCTCAGCGTCTTGTGAGGTTTGATACTGCAGTTTGACTTTTTCTGCCAATGTCGTCCAGTGCCTTTCTAAGGTTTCAGATAACGCGCCCAATTCACTCACATCACCTGTTTCATTCCAAACTTCATACGTCTTCACTAAACTGGGCGCTAAGTGTTTGCGCATTGCTGTCATATTTCCAAAGTAAAAATGTAAAGAAGGTGCCGAGCCTTGTTCAGGTGCTTGTTGGTTTAACGATTTTAATAACAATGGCAGTGTGGTGATTGAATCTGCTAAATGATCACGAATAGCGCGCAGCATGATTTCGGCATGCGTTCTCGCAAGTGCCATTGTCATCTCATCCCAAACCTTGCCAACAATTTTACCTGCCTGTACTTCACCTATCTCATGTTGCGTAACATAGGCAATCTCAGCTTCAGTCATTTGGTTTATGGCTTCTTCAGGGGCTGATTCAAAATCATAAAAACGCATGGCGCGTGTTAAAGGATTATCCAAGCCTTGCACGCGTGCATCATCAAGAATCTCCCAAATCACTCGGCGTAATGATTCTCGTCGAATAAAAATGGTATTGTCTTGTGCCATTGCCGCAGGTGCTGCCATATCTCTGGCGTATTCTTTGCCTGAAATTAGAATCGTATAATCATCTTGTTGAATACGTTGCTCTAGCTCCGCAACAAAGAAATGCGGACGACAACGAATACCCAAACCTGCGTTATAAACCAGATTATTTTCAAGTAATAGTGTGTTAATTAAATCATTATCAAACGCATCGTAAGGCTTATTCTGAATCACTAGGGGCTGATCGTCTTGCTCTTCAAGCTTATCCCACAGCCCTTCGCGTTCCGTTAACCAATCACCCACATCATCGGTTGTGAGCATTTTATTAAAATCAAACCCCTGCTCCCAACGGTACATTTCACGCATTTTTAACAGATACACGCACAAGGTATAATCCCCTGCGTAACGTGCATCCGCGATATGGCAGTTGTGTTGAACCGTTTTTATAAACTGTTTTATTTCATTATTCATTGATCGTGATAACAATCCCTTCGTTCAACTTGGTTTCGATGCAATTTTTGTCGCTGCCAATTCTATCAACAATAATAAAATTAGCGCTGCTTTGATTATCTTTTAGTAACGGTAATAAGTAATGATGCCAAGTCCCTGCATGATAATTCACCCCCTGCTTGCCATCGGTAATAAATAGTTCCAATTTCGTTACATCAAGTTCTTCTGCTGCTGGAGCTACCAACACCAAAAAGGCGGTTTCATCCATAGGATAAAAAAGCTGACAGCCTAAAGGATGGTATTCCATGACTCTAACCTGCAAGGGTAACGGTGTTGCCTGAGTTGTCAGAAGACTAAACCCTAGCTTACCAGCATCGGCTTCGGTTGAATCAAAACCTAACTGTGCAACATCATGATAACGAGTGGCTAGACCGAAGTTTATATCAAACTGTTTAGCAGCGTTGCGTAAATCAATAACCTCACCATACGGTTCGAAGGCTTGTTGCGTAAGTGGTTTTGGATTAAGTATTTTAGGAGTTAATGCTAACATGTTGCAATGGTTCCAAATAAACGCAGACGGCTTACCCCGCCGTCTGGGAAAATGTTTAGGCGAATATGGCTGATAGCTCCAATACTCTTTATTTGCTCTTTAAAGTGATGTTCTTGATCCATTTCTAATTTTTGCTCTGGTAAAAGCTCTGCCCAGTTTTCGCTGGTTGACTCAATATCATCGGGTACTTCACTCAAACAAGCTGCTTGAATTGAACAACGATCAGGATAGTTTCCTTTAAAAAAAGCCGTATCTACTGTTATTTTTGTTAAGTTCCCCCGATGCCCCAATGCGATTATAACCCAATCATGCCCAGGACCTCGACGGCGCGCAGTCTCCCAGCCATCTCCCATGTTAATGCCCTTATCGGGTAACAATAAATTACTCATTTGACCAAAGTGTTCATCACTACAGGCAATAGCTCGCCCACCATTTAATGATAAAGCCAAATCCTTGATTTCATCATCAGCTACCATTTCCCAGTTGCACTGAGGCTCACCATAAATCTTGAGTCTTGCAACCCCTCCATCGGGATAAATATGTAAACGCACATGGGTAACGAGTTCAGGATAGTCAATTTGAATAGCTTTTTGTGAGTCACCTTCTAAATCCGTTTTATCAATAACTGTTTTCCAAATGGTACTTTCATCAAAACAACTATTGCTACCTTCAACATAACAGGCTTCTAAAGAATATTGTGGAGGATAGTTTCCGGTAAAATGCGAAGTATCCACCACCACGCCATGAATAAACCCAGAACGGGCAAGCCGCACATCACAATAATCATGCCCTGCAACACGCTTGCGACGAGACTCCCAGCCATCCATCCACTTGCCATGATCATCAAACTTATCATCAATAAAGACAGGATCAGTATCGTGCAACATACGTTCTTTTGCGGCAAAAAAATCATCGGTTGCGAATACTGCCTGAGCACCTAAGCGTGCGGAGGCGAGGTTGATATATTCTTTTTTAAATTTTTCGATCATGCGATTTATATGGCTCTTTAATTGTAGTTATTTAGCAGGGAAGTTTTCTTGCCAATGATTGGCGATATCAATCCGCCGTGTGACCCAAACCTGCTGTTTACTTTGGATATAATCCAAAAATCGGGCTAAAGCCATAGTCCGACCAGGGCGACCAACAAGACGACAATGTAAACCAATCGATAACATTTTTGGCTGTGTTTTACCCTCATCATAAAGACAGTCAAAGCTGTCTTTTAAATAACTAAAAAACTGATCGCCACTGTTAAACCCTTGCGGTGTGGCAAAGCGCATATCATTGGCATCCAAAGTATAGGGTACAAATAACTGCTTTTTGCCATTAATCTCTGCCCAGTAAGGTAAGTCATCGGCATAGCTGTCGGCTTGATAGCTAAAGCAATCCTGCTCAGCAACCAACTGATGGGTATTAGGGCTTGAGCGTCCTAAGTAAAACCCAGTGGGTTTAGAGCCTGTCACTGCCTCATGAATATCAATTGCCTTTTGTAAATAGTCACGCTCTTGCTCAATGCTCATATTTTGATAATCTATCCAACGATAACCGTGGCTGGCGATTTCCCAATCGGCTTTTAGCATCGCTTCGACCACTTCGGGGTTGCGTTGCAACGCCATCGCCACACCGAACACGGTTACCGCTAAATTACGCTCAGTAAATAGCCGGTGTAAACGCCAAAAACCAGCGCGCGAACCATATTCATAAAGTGACTCCATATTCGCATGGCGCTGACCTTGTATCGCCTCAGCCCCGACGATTTCAGATAGAAATCGTTCGGAAGCTTCATCACCATGCAGCACACAGTTCTCAGCACCTTCTTCGTAGTTGATAACGAATTGTACGGCTATGCGCGCATCATTCGGCCATTGTGGATGTGGAGGATTCTCGCCGTAGCCGAGCATGTCGCGTGGGTAGGTCATTAGTGTGACTGCTCCGCTTTTAAGGTTCGATACCAACGATTCACTTGCTGACGCTCTTCTTCAGTCATTTGAGTTAAGTTTCCCAGAGGCATGATTTTTTGCATCACTTGGTTATTCACCTTATCCGCATTATTTTCTAGCGCTCCTGCTACATTATAAGCTAAACCAGCTGGCGCACTTGCAAAGCCCGCTTGGGTAGGCTTGGTTTGATGGCAACTCATACAGCGCTGCTCAATAATAGGCATAATTTGAGCGGTGCTTATCTGATTAGCTGAATCTAACGCAGCTTGTTTAGCCGGCATCGTCACCATCACAATCATGATAAAACCAAATAATGCAGTGGGCAGCATCCAGAGTGCCTTTTTTAAATGTCGGATATTATAAAAATGTCGCACCAACAAACCAACGGCTGAGATAGCGATTAATATTAACCAGTTATATTGATTGCCATAGGTACTCGGAAAGTGGTTACTGATCATAATAAACAGCACAGGCAAGGTTAAGTAATTATTATGCCGAGAACGCAATAAACCATTCTCGCCATAACTCGCACCAGGAACACGATTTTCACCCAATGCTTTTACCAACTCTTTTTGTGCAGGAATAATCACAAAAAACACATTGGCCGCCATAATTGCACCAATCGCAGCCCCAACATGAATATATGCAGCACGAGAACTTAACAAGTGCGTTAACACAAAAGCTAACAGCGTGAGGTAGATAAAAATGATAATTCCCAGTAACAAGGGGTTGTTTTTTAAGGCTGATTTACATAATAAATCATAGATAAACCAGCTCACGACACCACTTCCAATACCAATAGCGATTGCCATTGCAGGACTTAAATCCATAATGCTAGGGTCAATCATCATCGCCTTGGCATTGTAATAATAAACGATGGTAAGCAAGGTAAAGCCACTTACCCATGTCATATACGCTTCCCACTTAAACCAGTGCAAGACTTCAGGGAGCTTGTCAGGGCCGTTGGTGAATTTTTTTAAGTAATAAAAACCGCCACCGTGAACTGCCCACAAGTGACCTGTAATACCTTTTTCTTGTTTACCTGTACGGTTTAAGTGATTTTCCAACCAGTTAAAATAAAACGATGCACCGATCCATGCGACGCCAACAATAAAGTGAATCCAGCGGACGAGTAGATTTAGCCATTCTGCTATATGTGCTTCCATCTCTAAGCTTAACTCCCTCGGTAGGTTGAGTAGCCAAAGGGGGAAAGAAGCAAAGGGATATGATAATGCTGCCCATCACCTTCTATATCAAAAACAATTTCTGCATAAGGGTAAAAAGCTTTCACCTGCTGATTCTGAAAATAAGCCTCGGTAACAAAAAGTACTTTGTAGCGACCTGCTTCTAAAACCACTTTATCGGGCAATAAATCAGCGACCCGTCCATCGCTATTGGTTGTTCCTCCACCGAGCAATTCCCAGCTGTCACCTATCAAATGAGACAGGGTAAGATCAATACCTTGTGCGGGCTTTCCTACAGCTGTGTCTAGTACGTGAGTTGTTATTTGGCTAGTTTGGCTCATTCGTTTTGCCCCCGTCTGCTAGCATTTTTTTAAGTCTAATTTGAGTAATTTTACGCTGCTCTCCTGCGGCGTTGGCTAATTCTTGCTGGCGTGTATTCGCTACTCGTTTTTGCAAATTTAATAGCATCTCTTGAGCACTTTTACCGCTTGCACAGATTATAAAAATGAAGCCAAACTTGTTTTTATAGTCTTTATTACCGTTTGCTAAGGCTTGCAGAATTTCCTCATTGGCACTATCGACGCCAGATTGTTCATGCCTTGCTGATTGTCCGGTATTTTGATACTTCTCACGCAGTGTTGATACATCACCTATTTCTGGATGACCGTCAAATGCAGCTAGCAAATCACTGCTTGTCGATGCCTGCCAAAATGTATCAGCCATTTTTAATAGATGATCTGAATGACTAAAGGGTCGGGCTTCAGCCATTTTATGACACCAATTTTCACTGGTATTACATTGCATGAGCAAGTCAAAAGCTTGCTGATGGCTTAATTGATTAAATGAATTTAATTTCACTATCTTACCTTGTATTTATAAACTAGGGTTGACACTTATGTCAGAGCCAGTTTACGCCTTGCCTGTTCATGTTGAACGAGTAATCTATCAATATCGCAATCAAGCACCTCGCCATCTTTGACTTTCCATTCACCCGCAACCATAACGCGATCAGCCGTATGCGCACCACACAGTAACAAAGCAGCAAGTGGATCACCTGCGCCAGAGAAACGTAATTCATCGAGTTTGAATAGCGCTAAATCAGCTTGCTTGCCAACGGCGATGTCACCAATATCATTACGCCCGATACACGCTGCGGAACCTTTGCTTGCCCAACGAAAAGCATCAATGTGAGTCACTTTTGCCGAACCGTAGCGCAAACGTTGCAACAACATAGCTTGACGTGCTTCTTGGATAAGGTTGGAACAATCAGCCGATGCCGAACCATCAACCCCTAGCCCGACAACAGCGCCTGCCTGCTCTAATTCCAGCGTACGGCATTGCCCTGAACCTAATACCATATTGGAGCTTGGACAATGTGTAATGCCTACCCCTGCTTTTCCAAGACGCTGAATCTCTTCATCATTAAAATGAATTCCATGTGCCAGCCAGACATCATCGGCTAGCCAGCCTACACGCTCTAAATAATCCACAGGGCGTACCCCAAATACCTTAATACAAAAATCATTTTCATCAAAAGTTTCTGCCAGATGCGTATGTAATCTCACACCTTTTTCACGTGCTAGCACAGCAGTATTTTTCATTAAATCTTCGGTCACACTAAAGGGTGAGCATGGCGCAAGCGCGACGGTCATCATTGAGCCATCACTAGCATCATGAAACTGGTCAATCACACGCTCACAATCACTTAAAATAGCATCTTCCGTTTGAATCGTGTTGCACGGCGGTAGACCACCCTCATCCTCACCCAAGCTCATGGAGCCACGAGTCAGCGCACCACGAACACCCACTTGCTGAATGGCATCAACTTGAATATCCAAAGCCTCGCGCACTGCCTCAGGAAAAACATAATGATGATCTCCCGCCGTGGTGCAACCCGATAATAATAGTTCGGTGGCTGCAAGGCGCGTAGACACATGAATCATCTCCTTGGTTAAACCTGCCCATACGGGGTACAGGCTTTTTAACCAAGGAAACAATTCTTTATTTAAAGCATCTGGATAGGCTCGTGTTAATGTTTGATAAAAGTGATGATGGGTATTGATTAACCCTGGTAATACGACATGTTCGGAGGCATCAAACACCTCATCATAATCAGCAACAGGAGTATTTCCACCCGCAACAAGCTCAATAATTTTAGCTTGATCAATCACAATGCCGCCTTTAGCATTCTGGATACCTTGGACACCCTGATTATCATCATCAAGATAAATCGCTAAGGGGTTCTTAATCCACGTTTTCATTTAAATTTCGACAGCTACAAACACGAATATAACGCCTTAGCTTTCTTTTCGTTTTGGAAATAAGGTATTTAAGATAATCGCTGTTAAACCACCCATTGTAATTGCACTGCCCATAATGTTTTGGGCGACTTTTGGTAATTGTTTAACCACTTCAGGCACCATCATCACACCCAAGCCTAAGCCAAAAGATACGGCGATTATCAACATATTACGGCGATTCATTGGCACGCGCTTTAATATTTTAATACCACTGGCGGCGATAGTTGCAAACATCACCAAGGTTGCACCACCTAAAACAGGTTTAGGTAAACTTTTTAACAACTCGCCGATTAAAGGGAATAAACCCAGTAAAATTAAAAACAACGCAATAAAATAAGCTACGTAACGACTGGCTATTCCTGTTAATTGAATCACACCATTGTTTTGACTAAAGGTCGTATTAGGAAAGGTATTAAAAACAGCGGCAATCAATGAGTTAACACCATCAGCTAAAACGCCACCTTTAACGCGTTTACGGTATTCATCCCCACGAATCGGTAAGCCTGAAATAACGGAGTTGGCGGTAATATCACCAGTCGTTTCAATGGTCGTAATCACATAAATTAATGCAATCGGTAAGAAAGTACTCCAATCAAAAACATCAAGATTAAAGCCGTATTTAAAAGGTAAAGGTATCGTCATATCACCGAGCCCATTTGCAAACAGTGCTTTTAAGGCATCTACATCAACCTTACCCATCGCAATCGCTAACAAATAACCCACAATTAAACCGATAGCAATTGACGATAAACGAATCCATTTATTATTAAACTGATTTAGAATAATTACCGTTAATAAAACCGTACCACCGAGCATTAAATTTTGAGGGCTGCCTAAGTCTTCGGCTTTAAAACCACCGGCTAGATCGGTCATACCGACTTTAATCAGACTCATACCAATTAAGGTAATCACAATACCAGTAACTAATGGGGTAACTGCTCGTTTAAGATAAGTGATTATTTGACTTAAAAATATTTCCACAAAAGCACCAAAAGAACACATTAGAAAGATTAACGATAGTATTTCTTCTGGGCCACCACCGTTAGACTTGGCTATAAAACCAGTCGCTAAAATCGTACTTAAAAAAGCAAAACTAGTACCTTGCACACAGAGTAACCCTGAACCAATCCCTAGAGGGCGAGCTGCTTGGATAAAGGTAGCAACACCTGAGACCATCAGTGCCATACTAATCAAATAAGGAATATGTTCTCCTAAGCCCAGTACACCACCAATAATTAGTGTGGGTGTGATAATACCAATAAAACTAGCCAACACATGTTGAATCGCTGCAAAGCTTGATTCTATAACGCCTGGACGATCTTCTAAATGATAAATTAATTCATTATGGGGGTCTGCTGTGTGGTGATCGCTCATAGTTTCTCCTAGTCAGTTGCAAGAACATTTTTAGTCTAAATTATTACTTTCTGCAAGGATTAGTTTCATTGATTAGAATTTAAGCAATAAAAACCTCACGGAAAATTAAGTATGTGCATCCTGCTAGAATGGCTTTTATAATCAATAAATAAGAGGCCGTTAAGTCGATTCAAGTTTAGCGCAGAAAAATATGGGCGGGATTTAACAAACTAAATATAATCGGACTTGATCAGTCTCTCCTTAACTACTACAGAAATTAAAGGTCAAATAACGTATGCGAATTCGTATTAAAACCAAGTGGAGCAAACAAGAACGCGAGGTATCTGTTGAAGATGCAGTTAGCGTGTTAGCATTTAATAGCTGGAAAATTGGCATGCAAACTCTGTTAGAAATAGAAAACGAAGAGTTTCAAATTGATACACAGAAACAGCGCATTGAGGTTATCGAAGAAATTATGGCGTTCATGGTGCAATCACTTGACCGCATTGTTTACAACACAATTAACGATGAAGACCGTGGTGTTTTAATTAGCATGTATGCTAAAAAACTTGCGGACCATGTGCAAGATAACGCCCGAGATTTTAGTGGCCCAGGTGATTACCGCGCACCTTTTATAGAAAAGCTGAACCAGCGCTTTATCGGCTACTCTGAAACCAAATGGGATGAAGAAAAAGATGAAGCCGGTTTTTCAATGGGACGCGAGTTTGCCAATAATATTGCTAATGTGCTTGGACCTAAAGATAAAAAATGGGCTTTAGATTATATACAGCAAGTCTTAATGCCGGAGTTTTTTGGCTTATTTAAAAAGACCATCAACTCTGTCGGCTTAATTGAGGAAGAGCTTAAAGACACAGGTACAGAAGAGTTAGATTCTCGTCATGTTTTATTGCGAGACAAGCCAGAGTAATACAATTTCCAGATAGTAATTCAAATGAGAGTACAAGGCTTTGGTTTCATAGGGCATTGAAAATGCCATGCATAATTGAATTAACGGTTAAACACAAACGGTTAGCTCACTAAATAATCGTTTCGCCTGTAGGTTTAGTGACGCGCTACTGCACTCCGTCATGCTTTAATGTAATCAAATGTGTAATCTAGTATTTTTGGGATTTTCTATGCTACCAAAGGCTTGCACTATCATCATATTTTCTGTCTAGGGATTAGGGCAATACCATCGAAGGATTGATCTTTCTAATTAGTATATGACATACTTCTGATTAGAATTACTAATCTGGAAACGCCTCTATGAAATCATATTTATTGATAGTCCCTTTTCTTTTAACAAGCCACTCTTTAAGCTTTGCTCAAGGATTAACAGCTACAGAAGAAAATAAAAGATTCGGGATTGAGTTAAATATTCCACGTCTAATTACATTAACAGGAAGCCATGACTGGCAAAGTGCTAGCGGATCCTTTTCTTATTTCAATCACAAAAACAATACAGAAATAGCAGCTCCTTGGCTGGTGGAAAAACTCGAAGCAAATGCTAAAGAACAAGATAGGACATTATCAGACCAAACTATTGCACTTCATTACCGTAAATTTTTAGGTGAGGATCTCAATGGCGTTTACTGGAACGGCTTCGTAAAATTAGCACATGTGAAAGGTCGTCAACGCGACTATGGTTTCCCGCGTAACAAGCAAGGCTTACATAAATCACCCTGCCGTGGATCAGACTGTGAAAGCACCCCAATTGATACCCCTACTTATTCCAACCCGCAGAAAAGTAGCACTAAATTTGGCTTAGGCATCGGTACAGGCTACCGTTTTATCCCAAAAAACAAACCCTACTACTGGGGAGCAAGTCTATCGGTAGGACAATATCTTACTGGAAAGCATAATCTATACGATGGCTGTACTGGTGCGCTGACGGCTGACTCAAAGTACATTGTTGATATCGAACTTTTAAAGTTTGGTTATTCTTTTTAGCCAAATTCTTCAATATATTCCGCTACATTAATTACATCGTGTAATATAATATAAGGAATCTATGAACAACCTAGTTGAATTCTGCGAGTTTACAAGACATCAAGTCCTAGGCGTATTTTTTGAGAATGGTCGCTCCCTTCGCAAAAAATAACAACAACGGAATTGATGTCTTGTAAGCTCGCCACTTTTGTTGGCTTGCGCGGCTTAGCCAAGTTTCCAATTTCTTTGTTATTGAATTTAACCATATTTAGTGCTTTGCTTGCAAATGACTTAAAAGCGCAGGCAGAATGACTATGCTTAAATTCAATGCCTCGAACTTGAAAACTTGGCGTTGCCAGAATTCAGCTAGGTTATTCAGAGATTCCATAAAGAACTATCTATTCAACAATTACTTCTTAGTTAATTTTTTGAGTGTCTTTTTTGCGGCATCCAATTCAATAGTCTTTGAGCTCAATGACGAAGATATCCGTTGATCTAAAAAACGATTCTTCTGCTCTTTTCTCCCTCGGTATAAATAGCCACCTAAAACACCACCTGCTGTCGTAAGTGTGAAAATCCCTAAGGTTAGGAATTGAGTTAATAGCATTAATGCCCCTAACCCCATAACCCCTGCTAGGGCTGTTCCTACTTTAAAGTTAGCTTTACCGTGTGTTATTTTTGCTTCTCGAGCTATTTCTTTTTGGGTCTTTTTAATCAGCCTTGTTTTAGCCCGTTCTGCATTGACTTGTATTTTTTCACGTTCGCGTGCATGTTCTTGCTGTAATACTGCAAGTTCTTCTTTGCTTTTTTGCTTAGCAATTGTAGAGAACCAAAAAGCGGTGAAAACCCCAATAAATAATAAGGGGATAATCAATCTTAACCAAGCGAGCCCCGTTAAATCTTTAGGCGCTAAGAACACCAATACAACTGTCGCAAGTTGTAAAGTAATAATACCTATTAAAAATCTAAACATTATTTTTTTAAACGTTTGAATCTGAATTCTATATAATAGCGTATTAGTTTAGTTCCTGTACGAGTAAAAATATGCAAGCAACTGCCAAAATAAATGATGCTACAACAGATAAAGAAGCAAAGACAAATACCAATGTTGATGCGAATGAAATTAAAAAGTTTGAAGATGTAGCGCATCGCTGGTGGGATAGAGACAGCGAATTCAAGCCCTTACATGAAATCAATCCATTGCGTCTTAACTATATTGACCAGCACTGTCATGAGCTAAAAGGCAAAAAAGTAATTGATGTGGGTTGTGGTGGCGGCATTTTATCAGAGAGTATGGCATTACGCGGAGCTGACACATTAGGTATAGACATGGGTGCTACTCCCCTTTCTGTGGCAGAATTACATGCACTAGAATCAGGTGTTGATAATATCAAATATGAAAAAATAACAGTTGAGGATATTGCAGAGCAACAGTCCGAGCAGTTTGATGTGGTAACTTGTATGGAAATGCTTGAACATGTGCCAGACCCCTCATCCATTATCATGGCATGTGCAAAATTAGTAAAACCTGATGGGCATGTGTTTTTCTCAACCATTAACCGCAACCCAAAATCTTTTGCTTTAGCTATCATTGGCGCCGAGTATGTCTTAAACATGCTTGCTAAAGGAACCCATGAATATGCCAAGTTCATTCAACCCGCAGAGCTTGAAAATTGGGCACGTTCAGCAGGATTACAGCTTGAAAACATCAAGGGAATGACATATAACCCCTTGTTGCAACAATACAAATTGGGTTCTGATGTAGATGTGAATTATTTGATGCACTTCCACAAGCCCGCTTAACGTTTAACCAAAGAATTATGACTATGAAAAATCGAGTAAAATTAACCCTATATCGCCTGCTTTTTTTAGTGGCATCTAGTGCTTTAACCGGGTGCAGCATCAGCTATGACAATATTGGTTTTGATGAAACAAAAAAAATCACCACTGTTTCAGCGATTGATGGTGGCGATCAAGTGAAAATTAATGACTTAACAAAAGCCATTATTGCCTTAGACCCTGAAACTATTGACCCCGTTGAAGCCGCTTGGGTCGCTCGAGAAGGTGTGCTCTATCCAAAGCACTTAGCCAATCAATACCGACTAATGTGGCCACCTAACTATCAAAATGTTTTGGTTAATACAGGTAGACGTGAGAAAGGATTATGCTACGAATGGGCGCGTGATATGAGCTCTCATATTGCTAGTAGAAGTTATAAGTCATTAACCCTACAACGCGCCGTTGCCAATCAAGGTGGTAATTATGAGCACAACGTATTAACCGTTGCCGCAAAAGGCAAAGGCGTTGAAGATGCGATAATTTTAGACCCGTGGCGCCATGCTAGTTTACTCTATTGGGTAAGAACAAAAGATGACCCTAATTACCAGTGGGTTAAATATTATCCTAGAAAATATTACGTTAACGATGAAAACCAAAAAGTTTTTATTTCTAATAAAAACAACCCTGCAAACTCAACTAATTAAGAATCTATCATATGATGTTACAAATAAGAAAAACAAAAGCTCTAGGCTTAGCCTTAATTGTTAGCACACTCTTTTTAACCGCTTGCAGTTCGGTTGGCTTTAAAGACGTTGGGGTGAGTAAGCAGGGTAATACTGTTGTTTCTGCGATTAACTCGGCAGACAACACAAAAATAGAAAACCTCTACCAAGCGATACTAACTTTAGGGCCAAATATCGCCCCCTCAGAAGCTCGCTTTGTTGCAAGAGAAGCCGTGCTTTACCCTAAAGTTCTGGCTAATCGCTATCAACTCGCCAGCCCTCCTCTGTACCATAATGTATTAGTTAATTATGGTTATCGTCCGCGTGGCTTATGCTATCAATGGACACGCGATATGGGCTTACAAATTAACCGTCCGATGAAATCATTACAGTTTTCTCATGGTGTTGCTTTTAGACGGGACTACTGGCGAGAGCATAGTACTTTAGTTGTAACCGCCAAAGGGCAAGCCTTTAAAGAAGGCATAATACTAGACCCTTGGCGGCATTCAGGCACGCTTTTTTGGAGCCGAATAAAGGACGATAAGAAGTATCCTTGGGTTAAGTTTACCAATTAGACTTATTCCGTAAAATAAATAATAAAAAAGCCGTTAAAGAAGGTTCTTTAACGGCTTTTTTTTACAATCTTTTTTGGTGTCATTGTTTGCGCTTTTTATACGTTAAACCTAAAGTGAACCACATCGCCTTCCTGCAAAATATACTCTTTTCCCTCTAAACGCCATTTACCCGCATCTTTTGCGCCTGCCTCACCTTTACATTCGATAAAGTCGTTATAAGCAACCACCTCAGCACGGATAAAACCTTTCTCAAAATCAGTATGAATTTTACCTGCACCATTTGGCGCTGTCGCACCTTCATGAACCGTCCACGCACGAACCTCTTTTACACCTGCTGTAAAGAAGGTTTGTAAATTTAATAATTGGTAACCAGCATTAATGACACGATTAAGACCTGGCTCAGTTAAACCCATTTCATCCAGAAACATTTCAAGCTCATCTTCTTCTAAGGCAGACATTTCAGCTTCAAGCTGTGCCGAAACTGCCACAACCTCAGCCCCTTCATTTTTCGCAAATTCTTTAACGGAATCAAGATAGGGATTATTTTCGAAACCGTCTTCTGCCACATTAGCTATAAACAGGATAGGTTTGCTGGTGATTAATGAAAGCTCTTTAAGCAATGGCAAGTCGTCTTTTTCAATTCCTGCTGAACGCGCAGATTGACCATCAGCGAGTTTAGCCTGAATTCTTTCAAATAAGGCTAACTGGGCAATAGCTTCTTTATCACCAGAACGGGCACTCTTTTCAGCACGTTTAATCGCTTTTTCAACAGAATCTAAATCAGCCAGAGCAAGCTCGGTATTGATGGTATCAATATCAGAAAGTGGATCTATTTTACCATCCACATGCACCACATCATCATCATCAAAACAACGCACGACTTGTGCGATTGCATCGGTTTCACGAATGTGTGATAAAAACTTATTACCTAAGCCTTCACCTGATGCTGCGCCTTCTACCAAACCTGCTATATCAACAAACTCCATTGTGGTTGGTAAGCAACGCTCTGGGTTAACAATTTCAGCAAGTGCATCCATGCGAGGGTCAGGTACGGGTACAATGCCAACGTTAGGCTCGATAGTACAAAATGGATAGTTTTCTGCCGCTATTCCTGCTTTGGTCAGCGCATTAAATAAAGTCGACTTGCCCACATTCGGTAGACCAACAATTCCACATTTAAAACCCATATTTTTTTCCTTTGAAGAATAACTTATTTAGAAACGTTATTCTGTATGCAGTAAATTCATTGCCTTCTGGTCTTCACCTTGAACAATTAACTCAATATTTTCCAGTGCTTTATCAATGGCATTATTAATGCTTATTTCATCATTTTGGCTCGGGCGTGACAAAACATAATCGGCGACTTTGTTTCGATCACCTGGATGCCCAACACCAAAACGTAAGCGCGCATAATCCTTAGTGATTTGCGCATGTAAATCACGCAATCCGTTATGTCCGCCGTGTCCGCCCGATTTTTTTAAGCGCACAGTTCCAGCATCTAGGTCGAGCTCATCATAAGCCACCAATATTTCACCAACAGGTATTTTATAAAAGGAACTAAGCTGATGTGCTGCAAGTCCACTGCGATTCATAAAAGTTGATGGTTTTAACAGCCACACTGAGTGACCTGCGATATTTGCTTTTGCGGCCTCACCCGAAAACTTAGTTTCTGCTTTAAAGCTAGCCCCGTACTTTCTTGCTAGTGCATCAACAAACCAAAACCCGGCATTGTGCCGGGTTTTGGTGTATTTATCGCCAGGGTTACCCAAGCCAATAATTAATAATATTGCCATGATAAATCAAACTGAAATATCTTATTCAGATGCATCATCCGCTTTGTCATCACCTGACTCAGCATCATCACCTTCTGTAACAGGCGCTTCTGGAGCAGTGTCTTCAATTACTTCTTCAGTTTTTGCTGAGACAATTGAAACAATCTGCTGATCATGATCTTCACCATAAGAAAGCTGTGTAGACACAACACCTTCGGGTAATTTAATATTAGATAAATGCAAGGAGTCACCGAGTTTCAAATCTGCCAAATCAACTTCAATAAACGCGGGTAATACGCCAGGTAAACACGTGATTTCAATATCAACTTCATTACGTAAGAGTTGACCACCTTCCATTTTAACACCATGCGCCGTATCTTCATTAAGGTAATGAAGAGGTAGTACAACGGTCATTTCAACATCATCACGTACTCGCTGTAAATCAACATGCAGAATAAAAGGCTTTGCAGGGTGGCGTTGTAAATCACGCAAAAATACTTTTTGCTGTTTACCATCAAGTGTAAGCTCAATGATTGCGGCATAAAAGGCTTCATCCTGTAAGTTACGCATTAACTGATTTTCTTTCAGTGTTAACGACCATGCAGGACGACCCGCACCGTATAAAACGGCTGGGATTTTATTTACGCGACGCAGGCGGCGGCTCGCACCCTTACCCAAGTCTTCGCGCATTTCTGCTTCTAAAATATATTTTACTGACATTATCATGTCTCCGATAATCAAATAAGCATTAGTTAAATAACTACGCTAATAATAAAAAAAGTGCAAACTCGCGACCAAGTTTTTCACGTTAAAAAGCAATAATAATCAATGTATTAAAGCCTAATCTTCTATCACATGAGCGAATAACTCACTCACTGATTCTTCCCTATTGATACGTGAAATCGTATCAGCCAAAATATCAGCGATAGAAAGTTGGCGGATTTTAGCACACTTTTGCGCACTTTCACTTAACGGGATTGAATTAGTTACAACGACTTCATCAAGCATGGAGTTGTTTATATTATCAATAGCAGGGCCAGAAAAAACAGGGTGTGTTGCGTAGGCAATCACTTTTTCAGCGCCATGCACTTTTAAAGCCTCTGCCGCATGACATAATGTCCCTGCGGTATCTACAAGATCATCAATCAATACACAGGTTTTACCTTTCACGTCACCAATGATATGCATCACCGCTGATACATTAGGCTCTGGGCGACGCTTATCAATAATCGCCAAGCCCGGATCACCTAAACTTTTAGTCATTGCTCGAGCACGAACTACCCCACCGACATCCGGTGAAACAATCGTCAAATTATCGTAGTCTTTTTCAATAATATCGGTCAGTAGAACGGCTGACGCATAAATATTATCAACCGGAAGATCAAAGAATCCTTGAATCTGATCGGAATGTAAATCAATCGTTAAAACCCGGTCAACACGACTCGTTGATAACATATCAGCCACAAGCTTCGCTGAGATAGGTACGCGACGTGAACGAACACGACGATCTTGACGCGCATAACCAAAATATGGAATAACGGCTGTAATTCTGGCAGCTGATGCACGATAAAGCGCATCGACCATAATTAACAATTCCATTAAATTATCGTTGGTTGGCGCACAGGTCGGCTGAATCACAAAAATATCCTTACCTCGGACATTTTCTAGAATTTCAATATGTGCTTCACCATCACTGAATCGAGAAACAGTACAATCACCTAATGACATATTAAGCAATTCGGCAACTTCACGGGAAAGATCTGGATTAGCATTTCCAGAAAAAATCATCATTCTGTCGAGCTCTGACATGATCAATCTCTATAGAAGATTTAAGGGCTTGATGTACTGTGGCGTGTTTAACTAACTTTTAAGACAGTTCTAAAACAACATCACAATACATCAATAAATTTGGCTGGGACGGTAGGGTTCGAACCTACGCATGCTGAGATCAAAACCCAGAGCCTTACCACTTGGCGACGTCCCAATATTTTTCTAAATCACAAACAATACAACTAACTTAAAGCACCCAATAAAGGTGATTTATTCACACCTTTGGCAACAAAACCTTGCCATTGTTTAGGTAACTTAATTAAAACTTGTTGAGCTAGTTTCTTTTCATCAAAAGTTGCAAATATACAACTTCCTGTTCCTGTTAAACGCGCTGTTGAAAACTGTGATAACCAGCTGATTGCATCAGCAATCTCAGGGTATTTATTTTTCACAACACCTTCAAACACATTTACAAGATCGTTCTTATTGCTTTCTAGAAAGCGCGCTATTGTGATAGTTTCACTATCTCGTGTCAATGCTTTATCTGCAAAAATTTCTGCCGTTGAAACAAAAACATTAGGATGAATCACCAGATACCATTTCTGATCTAATGATAATGGGGTTAAAGCCTCTCCCACTCCTTCTGCCCATGCCGAATAGCCCTCAACAAAAAGCGGCACATCCGCTCCCAATTGCAAACCCAATTCAGCAAGCTGAGACACTGTTAAACCGCATTTCCACAACTTATTTAAGCCGCGAAGCACGGTTGCTGCATCAGAGCTCCCGCCACCAATTCCACCACCAATAGGTAGATTTTTTTGAATCGAAATATTAACACCATAATTCGAATCTGTTTTTTCTTGAAGTAGCTTCGTGGCGCGCACACAAAGGTCAGATTCTTCTGGTACTTGCTCCAAGCCTTTTATTCTTTTTATTACACCATCAGCTCGGCGCTCTAAAGTAATTTCATCGCTGTAGTCAAGAATTTGAAAAACTGTTTGCAATGAGTGATAACCATCATCACGGCGAGCCGTAATATGCAAAAATAAATTAAGTTTTGCGGGCGCTGGTAGCGTCAAGCTTAACAACCGTTAAAGCCCCTTCCATTGCTTGGCAATCATTTTTAGATAGACGCTGTCTTTATCACGCGTAATCACAACTTTACGTGGCATCGCATCGAAACGATTATTTAAATAACGTGAGTAAGCAATTTTCCAACCCGCTTGATAAATCGCTTGCGGGCGACCCTGTGCATCCAATATTAATTGATCCACCTTATACTGAGGCGATGACAAACCGCGCACCCAATACTGCATCCCTTTTAAAGGTAGTTTCACACCTGATTGATGTTGCAGTAAACGCTCTTCATCAGTATCACGAGTGGTTTTACCATCACCTGACAACAAGGACACTTGCTGTGGTGTTTTATCCAGCTTCGCAATAATCGCCCCAGTTAAAGGGTTTTTAATCTGCATTTGATAATTATTTAAACTTCTTTGATTCCAATTCAAACCAAAGTTCCAGTGATCGTCACGATAACGCAAAGCGATTTTACTCATTAACGCCCAGCTAGGTTTTTTGGCGAGTTGTTGTTGGCGCATTTTCCATGCGATATTTTTATTAGCCGTTTGAACAACAGGTTTGTTCACGGGTGTGATATTACGGTTCTGAGAACACGCTGAAAGCAGGAAAAAACTAGAAATAACACTCAGTAAAACGAGTAAACGCTTATTCATTATAAAACCCCTTTAACAATTTTTTGAATGGCTAAAGTTTAACAAATTTTAAGCCGAAGAAATATTATAAGTCTTTAATTTTTATTTTCTTTTTAAAGTTAACCGTTTGAGGTTTATTTTCTTGCGCTAACTGCTTACTTAAACGAGCCACTTTTTTTCTGGCATTTTTCATCAACGAACCTGCAGTGACATTCTGATATTTTTCTAAAGCACTCTTTTTATCACCTTGCGCTTCAAAAATCTCTGCCATAAAATACTCTGCATCACTTTTATAGTCGGCTGATAATTTTAGTTTTTGGACGTTCTTTGTCGCACTAATAAAATCTGACTGGTCTATTTCTAGAGCAATCAAAGACTTTAATAAATCTTTATTCTGCGGGTGCTTTACGGTTAACGCCTTTAAATAAGTAAACGCAGCCTGTTTCTGCTCATCCATAATTAACAAACGCACCAACTCTAAAGTTACAGAATCACTCGCATCATACTGATCTACCACCGGCTTTAATATCTCAACAGCCGCACTCACACGTTTAACTTCTTTAAGTGCTTTTGCTTTCATTAAAGAAGCCTTAATAAAGCTTTTCGGTTCGATTTTTTCTTGTGTTACATAACGATCCAACTGCTTTAGCGATGAAATAACTTCTTCATAACTATCAGCTTGGTTTGCTAATGACGCTAAAATAAGTTGTTGCTGAGCCTGCAAGCCTTGATTTTTACTATCCTTCAACGAGGTTTGCATAAGGTATTCTTTAAAAACACTAAGTGCTTTTTTATGATGCGATTCAACACTCAATAAGGCACCAATGAAACGCAAACTTTTAAAACTATCTTTATCTGCCTCTAAATCAGACCTCTGCACCAACTGTTCGATACGTCTAAGCTGTACGGCCGATGCCTTAGCTTTATCATTTCTTAATAATAGTAATGCAAGATATTGATTCGCTTCTAAATCCTCTAGCTGTAATTGCACCCACTTGTGCGCATTTAATAAGGCATTTTTAGATTGATTCGTCGTTACAGCAAGTATGGTTGCACGTTTAGCCAGTGCCACATCATCGGTTTGCTTGATCAGTTGTTGATAGTTATCCGCAGATTGTTTGGGCACATCTAGGCGATTGTACAGTTCGGCAGTAAGCGCTAAATACATGTGCTGTGTTTGTTGACGTATGTCGGGGCTGGTTGCTGCAGGGTCAACAGTAACCGAAATTCCTAAATTTTCATTAGCTCTTTCATTAACAATAGATAAGTTCACTGCATCGGCAACAGATTTTTGCGTGCTCTTTGCACTCAGTAACGTTGCACCATCACTCTGGCAAGCAACACTCAACAACAAGCAACTTACCAATAATATTAAACGCTGAAAAAAGATCATTTAAAAACTCTGAATTTTTATAATATCTATGCAGTCTACAAGTTACGTTCACTTTCTACCCTAATAGCATGAATAAAACCCCACATTATCCAGCTAATTGGTTAGATTAGCATAAAAGATATGCTTTCAAATAATTTCTTAACTAATGTATCAAAAAATTTATTAGTTTTTTTCACCACAACTTAACCTATAATCCCCATCTCATGTCGATACGTATCATAGGAATCAACCACAAAACAGCATCCGTTGCGGTTCGCGAGAAAGTTGCGTTCAGCCCACAGGGCTTAATCGACAAACTAAACGAAATAAAATCTGTTGACGATAACACCCATAAAGCAAACGAAGTCATTATCCTATCTACCTGTAATAGAACAGAAATTTATACCCATTCTGATTATGAATTTGATGAAGTGTGTGAATGGTTTTTACACCAAGATGGCATTAGCTTTAACGAGCTACAGAAATGCGTTTATCACCACACCGACAAAGATGCGATTAAGCATGTTTTAAGAGTTGCTAGTGGCTTAGATTCTATGGTGTTGGGCGAACCACAAATACTCGGACAATTAAAAACAGCATTGAAAGTTGCAACCGACCAAAAAACTGCCGGTAGCTTGTTAAAGCATTTGATGCAACATGCTTTCTCAACGGCTAAAAAAGTGCGCACCCAAACCAGCATTGGCTCTAACCCTGTCTCAGTTGCTTATGCAGCGGTGAATTTGGCAAAACAAATATTTAGTAACCTTGAAAATAAAACCGCCTTATTAATTGGCGCGGGTGAAACTATCGAGCTGGTTGGCAAACATCTACAAAATGCCTCCATCGGTAAAATAATTATCGCAAATCGTAGCATTGATAATGCCAATAAAGTGGCTAAAAAACTAGAGGGGATTGGCGTTTCATTGCAAGAAATCAGTGATTATTTACCGGAGGCTGATATTGTTATTTCTTCCACAGCCGCGCCCGTACCCGTGATTGGCAAAGGCACCGTCGAATGGGCACTTAAACAACGCAAACATAAGCCCATATTTATGGTTGATATTGCCGTACCACGCGATATAGAGCCAGAGGTCGCCGAGCTGGATGATGTGTTTTTATATACTGTCGATGATCTACAGTCTGTTATTGAAGATAATTTAAAATCTCGCCAAGAGGCCGCTAATCACGCAGAAGTCATGGTGAGTGAGGAAGTAGAAACCTTTTTAGGTTGGATTCGCGCTCAAGATCAAATGGGCTTGATCAAGCAATACCGCAGTAAAGTCTTAAACATTCAAGAAGAATCCTTGCATAAAGCCAAGCGCATGTTAAATAATGGCGCAACGGCGGAAGAGGCATTGCAGTTTTTAGCACATATACTCAGCAATAAAATGGCGCATGATGCAACCGTTGCGATGAATAAAGCCGCCCGCGCAGGGGATCATAAATTATTAGAAGCCTCTGATAAAATACTTAATTTATCAAACGCTTCAATTGATAAGAGCCAGCAAAAGGCTCAGCTAAACAATAAGGATAACGAACCAACGTGAAAGCATCTCTAATTACCAAGCTCGAATCATTTATAGATCGCCATGAAGAAATTGCAGGGCTGCTAGCAGAACCTGATGTAATGGCGGATCAAAACCAATTTCGTCAGTTGTCAATGGAATACAGCCAGCTAGAGCCTTTAGTACAAGAGTTTCAAAAATTCCAGCAAGCACAGGAAGATTTAGCAACCGCAAAAGAAATGCTCAGCGACCCTGAAATGAAAGAAATGGGACAAGAGGAAATCAATTCCTTAAAGCCCGTTTTAGAAGCGTTTGAAAGCAATTTACAAAAACTACTACTACCTAAAGACCCGCATGATCACAGCAACACCTTTTTAGAAATTCGTGCCGGTACAGGTGGTGATGAGGCAGGAATTTTTGCTGGGGATTTATTCCGCATGTATTCACGTTTTGCCGAACGACAGGGCTGGAAAGTTGAAATAATAAACCAAAGCATGGGTGAAAAAGGCGGTTACCGTGAAGTTATTACCCGCATTGTTGGCACTAATGTGTATTCTAAATTAAAATTTGAATCTGGTGCGCACCGCGTACAACGCGTACCTGAAACTGAATCGCAAGGTCGCGTACATACCTCTGCCGCTACCGTCGTGGTTATGCCAGAGCCTGATGAGGTTGAAGCACCTGATATTAAAAGTAGTGATTTACGCATTGATACGTTTCGTGCCTCAGGTGCTGGTGGTCAACACGTTAATAAAACAGACTCGGCGGTACGAATTACCCATTTACCTTCTGGGATAGTGGTGGAATGCCAAGATCAACGCTCACAGCACAAAAACAAAGCACAGGCTTTATCCGTATTATCAGCGAGAATTTTAGAAGGGCAACGCCAAGAACAACATAATGAACAGGCTGAGGAGCGTAAATCTCTGGTAGGTTCAGGTGATCGCTCTGATCGAATTCGTACTTATAACTTTCCGCAAGGGCGAGTGACTGATCACCGAATTAATTTAACCTTGTATAAGTTAGATGAATTTATGTCGGGTTCTTTAGATCAAATTATTGAACCGTTAATTAATGAATACCAAGCTGAACAGCTTTCAGCATTAAGTGAAGAAAGTTAAACCGTCAAAAATTATTTTGCCATGAATTGCATGAAGAACATGAAGGTGTGCAATGCAACACTCTAACAGCACGTCAATCAGCCTTTCACAAGCTTTAAAAAAGGCTTGTTTTGAATTAGAAAAAACCTCTGACTCCCCTGCCCTTGATGCTGAGCTATTACTTGCGCACTGTTTGAATAAAAATCAAACCTACCTCCATACTTGGCCTGAAAAACACCCTAGCGAAGAACAACTCGATTGTTTTAATCTATTCATTGAAAAACGTAAAACCGACTACCCTGTTGCTTATTTATTAGGCCATAAACCATTTTGGACTTTAGATTTAATCGTTACTGAAGATGTGTTAATCCCAAGACCCGAAACTGAATTATTAGTTGAAGTTGCTTTAGATAAAATCAAACATATTAACAAACCTAAAATACTGGACTTAGGTACTGGCTCAGGAGCAATAGCTTTAGCACTTGCCAGTGAACGTTCCGATGCAGTAATTACTGCCAGTGATGCCTCTGAAAAAGCCTTAGCGGTGGCACACCAAAATGCCAAGAAACATGATCTAATCAACAATGTGGAATTTGTACAATCTGATTGGTATGAAAAAATCACAACTACAGACTTTGACTTAATTGTCTCCAATCCCCCTTATATCGACCCACAAGACCCACACTTAAAAACCACTATTCGTTTTGAGCCTTTACACGCTTTAGCTGCTAGTAATCAAGGGCTAGCAGACATTGAAATCCTTATTCAAGATGCAAAAAGCCACCTTAAAAAAGATGGCTTTTTAATTATTGAACATGGCTTTGATCAAGCTGAGTGTGTGATAAAGCTGATGGGTGACTATCAATTTAGCAACCCAAAGAACATGGCAGACTTAAATCATAACCCTCGTATTACATTCACTATGAACGAATAGAATTAAAGGATTTTTGCACAATTTTAACATAAAGCCTTTATTCACTTACCAGCAAGCCTTGCCTTTCGCGACGGTAAAGGTGTTATTCGCATTATCCACTCCCATTCTTATACCGAGTTGATCAATGCTAAAGCCTTTACATAAGTTATCACTCGCTTGGCGACCAGCGGCCAATGGCTTAGCCTCCAACGTAAACCCCGTACAAGGCGTTGTATTTGTACCATCACAACCCGCAGGAGATTTTGTTAACGTAACACCGTAATGACCTTCATCAGAGGGTATCCCTGTTGCTGGAACAGTTGCTGCTAAGCCTAAACCACCTGCTCCTGTCGTTAAATCCTGTGCATAACTCATATTTTGTACAAAATAACTTTCCTGTAATTGCGCGAATCTCATTAAAACGATTTTAGCATCCGATCGATTAGTCTTAACGACATATTGAGTATAGGATGGTATTGCTATGGCAGCTAAAATTGCCACGATCGCGACTACGATCATGAGTTCTATCAAGGTAAAGCCTTGTTGATTTTTCATTTTATTATCCATTTTCTGTTATTATTAATTCGTTTTCTTTTCTAACCAATAAGTTCTTGGTAAGCTTTTTTCTAACCCACTAGCAGCACCTTTCGTAGTATCATTTGCAATTGAAACACCTGTACCATCCACTATCTCAAACGCTCTTACACAACTGCCTTTTTTACAACTCTGATCTGTCGCATTAGGGTCATCTGACTTCAACTTGGTAAATACAATTTGTGGTGTTTGCAAAATAACACCAGAACGCCCTTCAGTAGATAAATCATCAGGGTCTTTTACCTTACCATCACCATTTAAATCAAGACTGGCTGCTCCTGTCATTAAATCCATTAAGTAAGTCCGAGACTTATTATTAGTAACAGTACTACAACTATCCGCACTTAATGTTGTTCCGCCTTTACCAAAGGTACTAAAAACTACATTATTATTAAAAATAAGTGGTGAGGATAACACTTTCTCACCAGTCATTGCAGTCAAGTTATATTTCCAACCAAATTTTGTAGGCGACTTCCTATCCCCTAAGTCAGCAAATGTTATTGCATTGGGTGCAGTAACAGGTACCGTTAATGGGTTTTGATCAACTAACACAAAGAATTGATCATCACTACTCTCTTCTAGCGGGATAGCACGGTCTCCTGAGCCAACAGCTAAGGTAATCACTAACTTTCCTTTATACCTGAAAAAAGCAATATCAGGTGCAGTGAAAAACTTGCGTCTAACTGTCGCAGGTGAAGTAACGTCACCTAAACTTGCAAACGGCTTAAGTCGAGCCTTGACAGACCCATTATCTGCATTTGAACCTACAATAGTTGTATTCAAGTCAGCTCGCCATATTGTGCCACCGGTGTCACCAAAATATAAACGATCTATTGAGCCATCTCGGTCTACATCCATCGTTTGAATATCACCCGCTACAGCATAATCTAACTTATCAGTATTTTTCCAAACTATATTTCCTGTCAATGCATCA
>JALSJN010000085.1 GCA_026989335.1 Thiotrichaceae bacterium | reverse complement strand
ATATTTACAATCCCAAACTGTATGGCTTCCTCTTTTATAATGCTCCATACTCTGAGTATAGTGCCAATTCTAGTCCCTGACCGCCTAAAGGCGTGGGATTTACTGATCCCCTATAGGGGACTTTAAAGTTTAACCAAAAACATTCATCTGCCGATCCGTTATCTGTGCGAACGAAGTATCTAAAAAATGTAAAATGCTGTCCGCAACAGGCGCGAGTTGTTTATCAATGTAATGATTATAATCGGGCTGTGAGGTAATATTTTCTATCGGCTCCGGGCCAAAGGTTGTCATTACATACTGTATTTTTCTGCTTTGATTTTTACTATAAGCATTTTTCATTTTTTTTGCCGCTTTTACTTGCGGCGGCTGGGTGCTGGTGTAGCTTTCTAAAGGGCGGCGCAGGCGTTTTGTGTAGATGAGTTTATGATCAAGTTCGCCTCGCAATAAGGCATCATAAGTTTCAAGTATTAATGTTTTGTACGGTTTATTCGTAAAAATAAGCTCATACAATTCTTGCTGAAAATCACGCGCGAGCGGTGTCCAGTCGCTTCTAACGGATTCTAACCCTTTAAACACCATTTTGTATTTTTTAGCATTTTTTGATGTGGGCTTATTCGCTATCATCCCCGCATAGCGTTTTTTACTGCCTTTTTCTGCGCCACGAATCGTTGGCATTAAAAATCGCTGGTAGTGAGTTTCAAACTCAATTTCTAAGTTTGATTCGATCGAAAAGGTATCCACAAGGTGTTTAGTCCACCAAGCATTTAAGTGATTTTGCAACTCTCGCCCAATCTTTAAACAGCTGGCTTCGTCTTTATTTTCTCCCAGTAACACGAACACCGAATCAGTATCTCCATAAATAACGGTATAACCTTCGTCCTCAATGAGTTGCTTACTGGTTTGAATAATCTCATGCCCACGTAGAGTAATGCTGCTAGCAAGTTGCGGGTTAAAAAAGCGACAGCCAAATGATCCTAATACGCCATAAAAAGAGTTCATGATGATTTTAATCGCGTAAGACAATGCTTGGTTATTTTCTTTTTTTGCGCTATCACGCTCCTTCCACAAGTCGCTAACAATGGTGGGTAAAATATGTTGGGTACGTGAAAACTCTGCATCTAAAAAGCCAGGGATAGCATCTTCTTTATAGTCTTTGGCAATCAACCCTAAAGGGTCTATTTTAAAGGTGCGGATAATACTTGGATAAAGGCTTTTAAAATCCAGCACCAGTACATTGTCATAAAGCCCCGGCTGTGAGTCCATTACATAACCACCGGGGCTGTGTTGTTGGTTTGGATGGCTACCAATATCAGGAGCAACATAGCCTTTGCGGTGTAATTGAGGCAAATACAAATTATCAAATGCGGCGCTAGAACCACCTTGACGATCAATTGCCAAGCCAGTCATGCGCGCACGCTGAATTGAAAAATTAAATAAATCGGCTTTTTTAAAAATATCAGTGACTAAACGGCAGTCTTCAAGATTATATTCAGCCAGTGCGACAGGGTCTTCTCGGTATTGGCGTTGAATTTCTTCTAATTTACCCAGCCCGGAATCATTGATAAGTTTTTTTCGCCCCAGCATTTCTTCCGCTACAAAGTCTAAGGTAAAGCTTTCAAATGACCAAAATGCACCGCGTAAACAACTGATACCGTCTAAAACGACTCTACCCGGAACACGTGCAAGGTACATATGCCCGCTTTGCTGCGGTGCCAGAATAGTGGTTGATTGCTCGAAGGTGTTACTTCTGCCCAAGTCGAAAGGTATTTTTAGTTCGTTACATTTCCATTGTAAAAAATCTAAATCGAATGCGATAACATTCCAGCCAATAACCACATCAGGGTCATGTTTTTTCATCCATGCAAAGAATGCCAATAGTGCCGCTTTTTCAGAGCTACACCATGTAATACTGATTGATTCGTGGGGTGTACTTGGCGGCTCCTTAACCATAAAAACCTGTTCATGATTATCGGTTTGTACGGCGATGGAATAGAGTTTTCCTCGGAAATCTTCAGTCTCAATATCAAGGGAAACAGTCGAAAGTTGGGGTGTGTATTCAATAGGCGTTAAACGCGGGTTGGTAAATTCTAAATAGCCATCTCGTTGAATCACCTCTCCTTTTATCTGTAATGAAGCGGTAATAAAACGCTCCATTAAATAACGATCGGCAGGTTTCACCTCTGATTCAAACAACTGGGTTTTATCGTAACTAAGATGCTGGCGTAGCTTGGTTAAATCACGTTGATAGCTAAAATACAGCCCATCCACGGGTTCGTTGTTAAAATTAAATAAATCTAACGGTTTACGCTGAATGTTATTGTGTAAAGGTAATTTATTATGTCGAGCAATAAAGCAAACTGCCTGCTGCGCAGGAATCATTATCTGTACTGGCCCTTGCTCCGTATTCACCCAAAAAATTAGCGTTATGCCGTTTTTAGTATCACGCCAGCCACGCGTTAGCAGAAAGCCTTTAATTTTAATGAGTTTCGTATCAATTTTTCGCATTTATCTCATTATAATGAAAATCTTTGCTAGACTTAGCCTCATTACATTTATTATCACGAGTTATTATGAAAGTATTTACCAAACAAACCACCACACTGTTATTAATAAGTTTACTGGTAAGCCCCATTTTTGCGGAAGGCTTTTTTGGGAAACTTTTTGGTTCAAGTGATTCAAGCGAGTCGTTTGAGACACTGATCTCACACGTCCCTGCTAACACATCATTTTTATTTACTAATCAAAAAGCGATACCTGATGATGTAATGAGTTTTCATGTTCAGCGCTCCCAAAAGCTTTTTGAAACGCTATCTAAAGCATCAGAAAATAACGCAAAACCACAAACCGACGATACAAAAAACAAAAATAATAACGACAAAACTATTAAAACAGAGACCGCCAAAAAGACACCCAGTGATTTTTTCTCCGCTTTTTTTACAGATTTAGGGGAGCACCTAAACAATAAAAAGCTTGTTGACACCGGGCTTTCCCTTAAATCAAACATACTTATTTACGGTGTTGACCTCACCCCTGTAATGCGCCTAAGTATTAGCGACAAAGATAAATTGATGGCAACCTTGAAACGAGCCGAAGAAAAGTCAGGCTATAAGCTGGCACTCGCCAAATGTGGTGATTTTGATTGCATGGTAGATACCGCAAAAGATGACACCAGCATGGCGCTTGTTTTACTCAATAAACAACTGGTTGCTTCAATCTTTCCTGCGGATAAAAAAGAAAAATTGCTAAAACATTTGACGGGAAAAATCCCTAGTAAAGATGCTTATAAAACTGATGACTGGAAAACGTTCTTAAAAGACAACCTTTATACAGGACATGGTGAAGGGTTTATTAATTTAAAAACACTCTACGAAAAAGGTAGCCCGCTTGTCATTAAGGAGCTATTAAAAGATAACCGTGTTAGCAATGAAGAGTTAAAAAAGTGCTTACCAGTAGTAGAAGATCATCTAAAAAACATGCCGATGCTGATGTTTGGAACAAAAGAACTCACTGCGCAAAAAATGAATTATGAATTTGTACTAAAAACTAGCGAAGGAGTCAGTGAGGTTTTGCAAACAATCGCCAATAAAGTCAATATCAAGCAACGCGTTGATAATGCCATTTTTGACATTGGTTTAAACTTTAATATCGTAAAGCTGCGAGAAGCCCTCACTCAATACTCTGATTTTTTAATTAAGTCAGGTGAAACGCATCAATGCAAAAATATCAGTGCCAAAGATATTCGTAAAGCCATGGGTGGATTGATAATGGGAATGAACATGGGCGTGAGTCAAATTAAAACACTCTACGTGGCACTTAATAATATCGAGCTCAAAAAAAACAATCAGATAGATAAAATAGCTGCCTATGCATCAATTGGTACAGATGATCCTGCAGGTTTATTTAGTATGGTTACCCTGTTTAGCCCAGCATTGCGTAATTTTAAAATCCCTGCAGATGGCACATCCATCAAGCTGCCTGATGGTGCATTGCCAGTATCTAAAATCGATCTTCCGCCAATTTGGATTAACCGTACCGAGCGTACTTTAAATTTATTGATCGGTACCAATACCTTTAACCTCAAAGAATATTTTAGCGGTCCTCCTGCCATCCTTATTATGGCCATGAATAGCAAACGCTATTATGAAAAGCTTACAAGCTTTTTAGGTTCACTCGAGCAGAATGAATCTGATGCTAATATTACTGAAATGATGAGCGCTATTGGAAATACTACAGGAAATGTCCAGCAAGAGATTTATGCCGATAAGCGTGGTTTAGCCTTAAATTACCATATTCAATTTAGCGACAATGGTGAAAGCACGAAGAAAACCTCTTCTGAAAAAGAAAATCAGTGAATGTATTATTTGAATTAAGCATTTACTGGTTAGTCGGTTTAACGCTAATCGCTTTTGTCGCTGGGTATATTGATGCGGTAGCGGGTGGCGGAGGAATGCTAAATTTACCCACGTTATTGCTCGCTGGCGTACCGCCTGTATCTGCATTGGCGGTGAATAAAATTACAGGAATTTCAGGAACAACAGTTGCGGTTATTAAATATGCACTGGAAAAAAAGATAGATTGGAAAACCGTTTTTATAGCTGGGGTGCCTTGCATAATTGCCTCCTACATCGGTGGGAGAATCGCGCTTAATATGTCAGCCAGTATCTTGGCATGGGCTATCTTATTATGTATTCCGCTGGCCTTATTTATCGTATTACGTGACAAACCTGACGGGGTAAACCCACCCACAAAATCAACCAGCCCTGCAAAAATCATCGCCGCTATTAGCCCAATCGGCTTTTATGACGGTATTCTCGGCCCCGGTACAGGCACTTATATGGCAATTGCTGTTAGGAAAGTACTCAAGTTTAATTTATTAAGTGCTACTGCAACAATTAAGCCACTCAACCTATTAACCAATCTTGGCGCATCTATTGCATTTTTAACTGCTGGTAAAGTAATTTGGTCGATAGCGGTACCGATGCTAATAGCAAGTTCTGCGGGAGGGTGGATAGGTAGCCATAGCGCAATAAAGGGTGGCGATAAATTTATCCGGACCCTTTTAATTGTAGTGCTTGTAGTTATGTTAGCGGCTAATAGCTATAAATTAATGAGTAGCTCTTAGCCGCCAAACCTTTTTAGATCGGCTTAAAAAAACTATTTATTACCATTTAAAATTTCGCGGTAGCTTTGCTCTCTAAACATCGAATCTGATATTTTAACGCTCGGCATATGCAAACAGTTATCCAACACTTTTGGCCCGTGAATAAAGAGCAATTCAGGTTTTACATTCACGTGTGGCATCCCTGCTTGTGCAGCACATAATGATTCCCACTCGACCATAACCAAGTACTCAGCAGGGATGGTATAGCCTTCCCAAACTTCTGCAGTGCGTTTAAGATTAGTGCCAGAGCTGTCTTTCATATCTTCCATGATGGATTCAACGGTTGCGTGCCCGCTTCCCAAAGTGGATAAGCCAATACGCTTTAATATTTGATAACCAACCACCCCCGTTGTTGCCATGAGTCCTTCCATGGTGGCGATTTCACCTTCTTCAAACTCGGCTTCTTTACCTGGGATGACTTTGTGGGTTGCCATGACTGTGACGCTTTTTCCTGAATCTACGGCATAGCCATCGGCCTTACCTTCTGCATTTTTGCGTAGCCATTGTGTTAATGACACCAATGAGGGCTGGCGGCTTTTAACAATGCGGTAGATGGGTTCTTCTGGGCCATCCAGCAACACGTCACCACAACGGGCGCAAGTATCGACTACCACATCTTCAAAGGTTTCATGAAAGTTTTCATGTGCCTCCCATGAATCCCAGTAAGTGATTTGATCAATCCAGATATGTGATAACTCTTCGGTCATATCAGAGCTTGCACCCCAGCGCATTCCCATTGGACAACTACCAACTTGTTTCATTAAATCAAAACCGCTAAAACCCGGTGTTAACGAGGTGGCTAAGCACATTTTAGCGCTGGCTTGCTTCATCATGCGTATTAGATTGGGATCATTTTTAACCAGTACCTTATTAACGGCAACATAGAGTGGTGATTTTGGTTCTGCATCAAATAGTTCTTTTATATTCAATTTTATTCTCCTTAGTAGTTATGGAACTTTCTTGAGTTTACTCCATTTATCTGAGTTATAGATAAGTATTTACTTCTCTGCCTTCTCTATATTAAATGGAAGAGGTTTACACGTACCTCCTTTTGTTAATATAAAGGTTTTCATCTCTAACGATTCAAACAAGTGCCCTTCAAAATAAGGAGCTGTTTAAATGTGACAATACTTTTACTAGAAAGTTTTGCATTGTAGAAACAACGCTAACAACAATGTTATGCTTTACTAACTACAAGCAATTGATAAAGATAAAATGATGCAATCACCGTTACTCAATATTAAAGACTTACCTGACTACAAGCAGATCAAGCCAGAGCATATAGAACCTGCGCTTGATCATTTATTAAAGCAAGGGCGCGCTTTAACTAAAAAATTGCTGGCTGAGAATAGCCAATACAGTTGGGATAATTTAATTTATCCACTTGAAGAATTAGACAATGAAATGGAACGCATGTGGTCGCCGATTAGCCATATGAATGGGGTGGTAAATACGCCAGAACTTCGCGATGCGTATACCGCTTGTTTGCCTAAGTTGAGCGAATACAGCACTGAAATGGGGCAAAATAAAGAGTTATTTGCAGCGCTACAACAAACTCAGGACAAGCAAGATTCGTTAAATTTGGACAGTGCTCAACGTAAATCATTAGAAGACTCTCTAAAGGGCTTTCGCCTCTCAGGTGTCGATTTAGCGGATGATAAAAAACAACGCTTTGCAGAAATCAGCAAAGAACTTGCTACCTTAACATCCAAATATTCAGACAATGTGTTGGATGCCAACAACGCATGGACTAAAGAGATAAGCCAAGTAGAAGCCTTAGAAGGCTTACCAGAAACAGCCATAGAACAAGCTGCCGAAGCCGCTAAACAACGTGATTTATCTGGCTGGTTGCTGACCTTAGATTTTCCTTCTTATTATGCCGTAATGACTTACGCGAATGATCGTGAACTACGCGCTGAAGTTTACCGCGCATACAGTACACGCGCTTCTGATCAAGGCGACCCTGCATTTGATAATAGCGAAAACATGGGTAAAATTTTGCAACTGCGTCAAGAAAAAGCCCAGTTATTAGGCTTTGATAGTTATGCCGATTTATCGCTGGATACCAAAATGGCAGAATCACCTCAGAAAGTGATTGGATTTTTAGACGAGCTTGCTGAAAAATCATTGCCCTTTGCGAAAAAAGAATTTACCGAACTCAAAGAATTTGCAAAAAAAGAACTTGGACTGCATGAACTGAATGCATGGGATGTAGGCTATGCCAGTGAAAAGTTAAAACAGCAGCGCTACGCCATTAGTGACGAAGATTTAAAACCGTACTTCCCTGTTGATAAGGTATTAGAAGGCTTGTTTGAGCTAGTTCAAAAACTTTACAAGGTGACAATTAAGGACAATACAGCAGTTTCAAGCTGGCACGATGATGTTCGTTTCTATGAAATTTATGATCACAAGCAGCAGTTAAAAGCGCGTTTTTACCTTGATCTTTACGCGCGCCAACACAAGCGTGGTGGCGCATGGATGGCTGATTTTTGTAGCCGGTTTAAAACCAATAACGGCGTGCAGACTCC
>JALSJN010000084.1 GCA_026989335.1 Thiotrichaceae bacterium | reverse complement strand
TCAAAGTGATTATCTTAAAAAGATGGGAACCACGGCGCTTTCTGCTGTGGGTAATGCGTATGATCCTATTTTAGAGCGTTACGTGAATCATCGTGTGGTGGTGGCTTTAAAAGAGGATGATAATTACCAAGAATATTGTGGCTATCTAAAAGAGTACTCTTCTGCTTGGATGTCGTTGTTAGATTGCAAGGTGACGCGGGTACGAGAGGTTGATCTTGATGATTTGAGCCGATTGACCTTGCAACGTGATTTGGATTTTTGTTATCGGCTAAAATCCGATAGTAAAAATCGTTTGATGTTAGTGGTTGAGATAAAGTATTTTGGCACTGAAAAGGTCAAATTGCTGTTAGTAAAGGGTGGAGATGATGATAAGGCTGTGACTGAAACCACAAAATCGTATCAGCATAAAATCAACAAAACCTTAACGCAGGGCGAGTCGATTAAGTTTACTTTAAAGAATTTGCCTGAGGTTGATATGCAAGGGCTTGACCTTGAGCTGTTGCCATTAAAATTTGAGATGATTTCAGAGGAGCGCCAGCCAGCGATTGCAAACACTGCGCATAACCATCAATACCAAACTATATTACCCGAGTTAAAACTAGTGCTTGAATCAACCTATATTACCGATTTATATATGCCACGTACGTTAGCGGTGTTGCGTCATGGCGCTGATTAATCCGCTAGGTAAGCTTTTTTAATCACTTCAACTTGAATATCCACACAGTCACGAATGGTGTTTGAAATGGCACATTTATGTGCGGCGCGCTCAACCGATGCTAGGCGCTTTTCGGGAATTTCTGGCCAGTAGATTTTCATCAAAATGGTTTTAAAGCGGGTAGGGTCTTCGCTGAACTCCCATTCTAAATGAGTGACAATATTTTCAATCTCCACATCCATGCGTAGCGCATAATGGTCAATCACTGCGAAAGTACAGCGCCCGAGCGAGGCGATGAACATTGCTAAAGCGCTAAAACGAGGGAGCTTGCCCAGCACAATATCAATGCCGTCTTCTTCCCAGTCAGAGAGGCGTAATTCGGTTTGGCCGAGTACTTCGATTTTCATTTGTATAGTTCCTTATTCAGAGATACAAGAGCTTCCTTATTAAAGTGCTTTTACCGCTTCAAGCACGTCATCCACATGGCCTTTTACACGAACTTTGTCCCATGACTGGCGAAGTATCCCTTCTTTGTCTATTAGAAATGTACTACGCACAATACCCATATATTCCTTGCCGTAGTTCTTTTTTAATTGCCATACACCAAACATTTCACACATTTCACCAGACTCATCTGAAATCAGATCAAAATTAAAGTCTTGCTTAACGATGAACCCTTCATGACTTTTTAAGCTGTCTTTTGATACGCCAAATATTACCGTATCGTGGTTATTAAACTCATCTTTTAAGGCACTAAAATCAAGCCCTTCGGTTGTACATCCTGAAGTGTTATCTTTGGGATAGAAGTAAATAACCAGATTAGATTTTCCTTTAAAGTCGGAAAGTTTAAATGTTAGGTCTGATGTGGCAGTGGCTTCGAAGTTTGGAACAGCTTCGCCAATTTTTAATGTGCTCATATTATGATCTCTTTTTGATAGGTTAATGTGTTTACTATAGTTGAGGGTGTGAGGAATCCATAATTCCCTTATACCTAAAAGCAAGGTCTATTTAGATTCAGTCA
Organism: Thiotrichaceae bacterium; assembly: GCA_026989335.1. GTDB lineage: Bacteria > Pseudomonadota > Gammaproteobacteria > Thiotrichales > Thiotrichaceae > Cocleimonas. Next base: position 6,401 of record JALSJN010000084.1, on the reverse strand, counting down.
ATACCCAGTCAGGGCGAACATAATGACAAGTATAGCCGTTAGGAGTTCTTTCTAAATAATCTTGATGCTCTGGTTCTGCCTCCCAAAAGGCACTCGCGGTAGAAACTTTGGTAACTACGGGGGCTGGCCATAGTCCTGATGCATTAACATCCTTAATTGTTTTTAAAGCTATTTCTTTTTGAGTGTCTGAGGTATAAAAAATCTCAGAGCGGTACGAGGAACCTTTATCGTTGCCTTGTTGGTCTATAGTAGTAGGGTCGTGTATTTGAAAGAAGAAAGTGAGTATCTTGCGGTAACTTTTAATTTCATTGTCAAATTCGATTTCAATCGCTTCGGCGTGTGTGCCGTGGTTTCGATAGGTGGCATTAGGTAAGCTTTCATCACCGGTATAACCTACGCGAGTAGCCACTACGCCTGCTTGTTTGCGGATTAAATCCTGCATGCCCCAAAAACAGCCGCCAGCCAGTATGGCTTTTTCAAGCGCCATTAGAGTTCTCCTATTGCGCTGTTAAAGGTTTGGCTGGGGCGCATTGCTTGGTTGGCTTTTTCGTTATCGGGGAAGTAGTAACCGCCAATATCTACAGGTTTTTTTTGTACGCTATTGAGTTCGGTTACGATTTGTTTCTCGTTTTCAGTTAAGTTTTTAGCTAAGCCTTTAAAGCTGGCTTGCAAGATCGTATCTTCGGTTTGCTCGGCCAGTGCTTGCGCCCAGTAGAGCGCTAAATAAAAATGGCTGCCGCGATTATCCAGCTCACCCAATTTACGTCGGGGTGACTTGTTGTTTGATAATACTTGTCCAGTGGCTTTGTCTAAAGTGCTGGCAAGGATTTTTGCTTGCGGGTTGCCGGTGGTTTCTGCAAGGTGCTCAAAGGAAACCGCAAGTGCCAGAAATTCGCCAAGTGAATCCCAGCGTAAATAGTTTTCATCGTTAAATTGTTGTACGTGTTTGGGTGCTGAACCGCCAGCACCGGTTTCAAACAAGCCGCCACCTTGCATTAACGGTACGATAGAAAGCATCTTCGCGCTGGTGCCTAGTTCAAGAATGGGGAATAGGTCGGTTAGGTAATCACGCAATACGTTGCCGGTTACTGAGATTGTGTCTTCGCCTTTAATTAAACGATCCATCGTTACGCGTATGGCTTTTACGGGTGGTAATATTTTAATGTCTAGGCCTGTTGTGTCATGACCTTTTAGGTATGTTTCTACTTTATTTATCAGTTGTGCATCGTGTGCTCGCTCGGCATCTAGCCAGAAAATAGCAGGCATACCTGAAAGCCGAGCGCGTTTAATAGCAAGTTTTACCCAGTCTTGAATGGGGGCATCTTTGGTTTGACACATGCGCCAAATATCACCTGCCTCAACGCTGTGTTTTAATAGTGTTTCATTACTCTTGGTGTCCACCACTTGCACAACCCCATCGTGCGGTATTTCAAAGGTTTTGTCATGCGAGCCATACTCTTCGGCTTTTTGCGCCATTAAACCAACGTTAGGAACGGTGCCCATTGTGACAGGGTCAAATGCGCCATGTTCTTTACAAAATGCGATGGTTTCTTGGTAAATAGTGGCATAAGTACTGTCGGGAATGACAGCCTTGGTATCAGTTGATTTTCCATCAGGGCCCCACATTTGACCCGAGTTACGAATCATTGCGGGCATAGATGCATCAACAATCACATCACTAGGAACGTGCAAATTACTAATACCAAGGTCAGAGTTAACCATCGCCATATTGGGTTGTTTAGCGTTACATTCTGCAATATCTTGTTCAATGGCTTGGCGGGTAGAGTCATCAAGATTCTTGATTTGATTAAGCAAGTTACCTAAACCGTTGTTCGGATTTACGCCAATTTCTGCGAAAGTATCCGCCCATTTTTCAAACACATCAGCATAAAACACACTGACCGCATGACCAAAAATAATCGGGTCGGAGACTTTCATCATGGTTGCTTTTAAGTGTATTGAAAATAAAATATTCTGCTGTTTGGCTTCTTCGATTTCGGCTTGTATAAAACTACGAAGTTTATTTTTACTCATAAAGCTGGCATCAATCAGCTCTTTTTCTAAAAGTGATGTAGATGCTTTGAGGATACGGGTGTTTCCTGATGAGTCAATTAGTTCAATGCGTACATCGCTGGCTTGCTGGATTTCTACGGATTTTTCGCTACTGTAAAAATTACCTGACTCCATTGTGGCTACGTGTGATTTTGAGTCTGCCTGCCATGCGCCCATGCGGTGCGGGTTGTCGCGCACATAGTTTTTAACGGCGGCGGGCGCGCGACGATCTGAATTGCCTTCGCGCAAAACTGGGTTTACAGCGCTACCGAGTACTTTACTGTATCGCGTCTGTATGTGTTTTTCTTCGTTGTTTTGTGGGTCACTGGGGTAGTCTGGTATTTTATAGCCTTTTGCCTGTAACTCTTTAATTGTTGCTCTCAGCTGAGGGATAGAAGCACTGATATTAGGCAGTTTTATTATGTTGGTATCAGGTAATTGAGTGAGCTTACCCAGCAAGACTAAGTCATCTGAAATTTGTTGTTCTGCTGTTAAGGTATCGGAGAAAGTCGCAATAATTCTGCCTGCTAGTGAAATATCACGTGCTTCAATATTAATGCTTGCATTGGCAGCAAAGGCGGTGACTATTGGTAATAGTGAACGTGTGGCAAGGGCAGGAGCTTCGTCTGTTTTGGTGTATATAATGGTCGCAGGTGTCTGTGGCATTTAACTCTCCATATGTGTGCTTAATTGAATATGAGTATAACGTATCTTAGCAATGGTTTTATCGGTTGTTGTATGAGATATTATAATCTTAAAGAGACCTTTGCACGAATCGAATGACGAGTAAAAATGACTGAAATTCCACTGCTTTTCGTTGAAAAGCTTGCTAATAACTCGTTATTAGCTTCATTTTCGCCTCAATTAGTGAAATTTCATTCATTTTTCTTTCGCCACCGACTCGTGTAAAGGTCTCTAAAAACGATTTAGGAGGCTTCATGGATGATTCAAAAGTACGTTGTGAGTGGGTAAAAGGTGGCAATGCGCTTTATTATGAGTACCACGATAAAGAATGGGGTGTGCCAGTGCATGATGATAGCGAGCTCTTTGAATATTTAACCCTAGAGGCTGCACAGGCGGGCTTGAGTTGGGCAACGGTATTGAATAAACGTGAAGGTTATCGAAAGGCGTTCGATAATTTTGATATTGGAAAAGTTGCTCGTTATGATGAGAAGAAGATCGCTAGCCTGCTGGATAACCCTGACATTATCCGCAATAAGCTCAAAGTGAATGCAACCGTTATCAATGCGGGTCGTATTTTAGAAATGCAAAAAGAATTCGGTAGTTTTGATGCGTATATCTGGAGTTTTGTGGACGGTAAAACGATTCAAAATCAATGGCAGTTGATGGAAGATGTGCCTGCTAAAACTGACCTTTCAGATGCAATGAGTAAAGATCTAAAAAAGCGTGGTTTTAAATTTATCGGCACGACGATATGTTATGCCTTTATGCAGGCAACAGGTATGGTGAATGATCATACGGTGGATTGCTTTTTTAAGCTCACCAAGAGCTAAAAAGTACATCGCTACACCTTTCGAAGGAAGTGTCGATGTTGGTTGAAGCAAAGGGTAGTGATAATTTAAAGGAGCCACTGAATTTTTTGGGTGTAGTATTTATAATAAGGGACAGTTTTTAACTGCTCATTATTTGATTTAAACACCCTAGAGTAAAAAATAAATCTCTTTGCTTCGTAAGGAAATGTCGAGATTGGTAGAAATAAAGCAGATGTTTGTCGAACTTCCTCTTTTCTTGTCTTGTTTTTCTTAAAGCTCCGCATTAGACTCACCTTCTAGTTGAGCTTAAAAAAAAGAGAGTTAAGTGTATGTTTCAAGGAAGTATGGTTGCCCTGATCACCCCTATGACCGCTACAGGTGAGGTAGATAATGAGGCGCTTGAGGCGTTGGTCGCTTTTCATATTGAGAGTGGTACTGATGTTATTGTCGCCATGGGTACAACCGGCGAATCGGCAACTTTTTCTCATAAAGAGCATCGTAAGGTCGTTCAACAAATCATTAGCTTTGTGAGTGGTAAAATTCCAGTAATTGCGGGTACTGGTTCTAATAGTACGGCAGAGGCATTGGATATGACACGAGCGGCCAAAGATGATGGTGCTGATGGCGCGTTACTGGTTTCTCCATACTATAATAAGCCGCCACAAGAAGGCTTGTATCAACATCATAAATTAATTGCTGATAAAGTAGCGATCCCACAGCTTCTTTATAATGTACCTGGGCGTACGGCAAGTGATATTGCGCCAGAGACGGTTGAGCGTTTATCTGCAATTTCAAATATTGTTGCAATAAAGGAAGCTACTGGAGATTTGGATCGGGCCAAAGATATTTTGAATCGCTGTGGCGATAGCATTGATGTTATTAGTGGCGATGATGCGATTGCCATGGAAATGATACTTATGGGAGCAAAAGGGAATATATCGGTGACTGCTAATGTTGCACCTGCTCAAATGCATCAAATGTGTAAGGCTGCTCTAGCTGGGGATAAGGCCACGGCTGAATCTTTTAATACACCTTTATTGGGTTTGCATTCAAAATTGTTTGTCGAGGCTAATCCAATTCCTGTGAAGTGGGTGCTGCATAAGATGGGGTATGGTGATAATGCAGTGCGGTTGCCGTTAATAACACTAGCGGAGCAATACCATGCTGATCTCACAAAAGCTTCGGTTGCCGCCGGGGTTAACTTCACTCGCTAGATGAGTGCGAGTCTAAAAATAGGAATATAATGTAAGACCTTTGCACGAGCCGGTGGCGAAAGAAAAATTGGATAAATTTCACTGATTGAGGCGGAAAATCAAGCTAATAACGAGTTATTAGCAAGTTTTTCAACGAAAAGCAGTGGGGTTTCAGTCATTTTTATTCGTTACCCGGTTCGTGCGAAGGTCTTAATGTAATAATAAAAGGGGTGTTATGAATAATAGTTTTTACAAAATAAATAGGGCGAAGATATTGTTGGGTATTTCGATGCTAATGGGGCTTTCAGCATGTAGCTCTGTTGATAATGCATTAGATACCACCACAGCAGTAAATTATTCCAACAATCAGTCGGTAGCGGTTTTAAAATCACCAGAGGGTTTAGTGTCACCTGAGTATGATATGTCATTTGCATTGCCAGAAGGTGGTCCTGCTAACTCGCAGGCAAGCGCTGTAGATATTCGTCCACCAGACCTAGTCAAATAGATGATACGTTTTGCCTCTTTGGGGAGTGGCAGCAAAGGTAATGCAACCTTAATTGAATCAGGTTCTGGGGAGAGTGATACCCGTATTCTGCTTGATTGTGGTTTCTCCACGAAAGAATTAGAAATCCGATTAGCCAGCCTAGAGCGATCAGCTGATACCATTAATGCCATAGTGATTACGCACGAACACTCCGATCATGTAGCGGGGGCAGGGCGATTATCACGTAAATATAATATTCCTGTTTGGCTAACGGTGGGTACTTACCATATGTGTCGTGATCATGACTTTGCACAAACACGCTTTATTGATTGTCATACCGATTTTGAGATTGATGCTATTAATTTGCATCCTTTTCCTGTTCCGCATGATGCGCGCGAGCCATGTCAGTTTGTGTTTTCTGATGGTGATTCGCGTCTGGGTATAGTGACAGACTTAGGTTGCCATACGCCTCATATCTTGAATCATTTGAAAGGATTAAATAGTCTTTTATTAGAATGTAATTATGATCGAGATATGTTGTTTAGTGGGGCCTATCCCAGGATACTGAAAGAAAGGGTGGCAAGCTTTAAAGGTCACCTGGGGAATGAGCAATCAAAAGACTTATTGCAAAAACTAGATTTAACAAAATTGAAGCATGTTATAGGCGTTCACGTTAGTGAAAAAAACAATACGCCCGAGTATGCATTGCAAGCATTATGTGATGGTATGAATTGTACGCTTAATGATGTCTCCCTAGCATCACAAAAAAATGGCTTTTCTTGGCGCGAACTTAATTAAGTCGTTGCCAATAAAAAAGATGAAAGTGAGCTATACTCATGCTTACAACGGGTTAGTAAATTTAATTTAAAATATTATTAGATAGTTGTTGACTCAAAAAAACAACTGCCTATAATGCGCCTCCTCTGACGCGTAGCAGCTAGCAAAATTAAGCTGTTATAAGTTAGAAAAAGGCGAGAAAAGAGTTAATATTTAAGTTGACACTTTCAGTCAGGAGAATATACTTCTCCACCTCGCTCAAACAGAGGTTTGAGCTGTTGTTTAAAAAATGAGAACCAGAAAAACTTGTGTGGGTGCTTGTAGCTTGTGTTGTAACGCAAGAAGCAAGAATCCAAACGAGCGAAGTAACAATTCATTTATGGTAAGTACTTTACAGTATTG
>JALSJN010000083.1 GCA_026989335.1 Thiotrichaceae bacterium | reverse complement strand
GTATGTGACATTTTTGACTAAATCCTTCGTTTATTACTACTTATTCTAGTAGAGTATACCGTTAATAAGTAGCAAAAAATAATAGGTCTCATGAAACAAAAAATAACCGGTTTTCACCTTGATGAATTCAATGATTGGGTTGCTGAACTAGCCTGCCAGCATGGTCAACACGTGCGGCATAACCCCCCTTTTATTAATCGACCATGGGTAGTAACCAAGCAAGGGCGAAATCAAAAGATTGGGGAAAGCCTCAATTGTATTAAATGTGATACAAATGCACCCGTTGATGATTGGGCGAAGAACTGATGCCGATTGTAAAAAGTGAGTTTAAGCCTGCTTGGTGGCTTTCTAACCCTCACCTACAAACACTATGGCCGACTTTATTTCGACGCCTGCCTAAGCTAGATTTAAACGCGCATCGTTTAGAGCTAGACGATGGTGATTTTTTAGACTTGGCGTTAACGCCGATTAATAACAAACCAATTGTTATTATTTTGCATGGACTAGAAGGCTCGTTGAACTCACCCTACGCCAAGCCACTGATCAAAGCTTTACATGATACCGGCTATGCGGTTTGCTTTGTTCATTTTCGGGGTTGCAGCAATGAGATTAACCGTTTAGATCGAAGTTATCACAGCGGTGATACGGCAGACTTAAGTGCCGTAATTAAGTATTTTAAAGCCACTTACTCACAAGATGTTTATGCCATAATTGGCTTTTCTTTAGGTGGTAATGTCTTACTTAAGTGGCTTGGTGAACAAGCAGAACATGCTCCGATCACAACCGCTGTTGCTGTCTCGGTTCCATTTGTTCTGGCTGATGCAGGGGATCGTTTAGAAAAAAGCTTCTCACGGGTTTATCAAAAACATCTGGTTTCCTTATGCCAACAAAAGTATCAAAAAAAGTTTGCTAAAAAATCATCACCATTAACCATTAAGATTAATCAGCTCAATACCTTCTATAAATTTGATGACCAAGTCACAGCCCCTCTTAATGGATTTGCTGGTGCTGATGATTATTACCAAAAAAGTAGCAGCCGCCAGTTTTTAAAAACCATTCAAACACCCACATTAATACTGCATGCAAAGAATGACCCTTTTATGTGGGAGCAGACTGTCCCGCACGAAAAAGAATTATCAAACAAGGTTCAGTTAGAACTTTCCGAGTCAGGTGGACATGTTGGCTTTGTTCAGGGAAATCATCCCTTTAACATTGAGTATTTCCTCGATGGCCGCATTATAGAGTGGTTGAACTCACAAAACATTTCTCACAATGGCTGATTTATTTAGTGTAACTGCCCCTCTAACCTTACTTGCACCTGATGGCAAGGAAGTACTGCTGGCAGAAGTTTATAAGCACCCCAAAGGCTTACTTTATTTTGCAACGTATTGGCATCAGCAAGAACCTCATGGTGCAGGCATTCACCTTATAAAAGGCTGGCTCGAAGGCGAAGGGCCTTGGAAAATATCGGATCACATTATTAAAGTGCTTGCTTGTCATGGAAAGGATGCTTGTTTAGCCAATGCTTTTACTCAGTGGCAGCAATACCGTTTAAGCCATCCGAACGAATATCCGCCTCAGCCACTGATAGATTCCATTGCTAGAAAGCTTGGCGCTGTACCGCGAGATGATGTTGTTGATAAAATTTCATGAGCACAAGAATTAAAAAGGAGAAACTAAAGTCCCCTCTTCCTATGCGGGATGGTGTTTCGGCTAGCCGCGTGTGGTTACCCAGAAACGAGGCCAAAGCATGGGTCAGCTTACTGGATTTTTTAACAGAGCGATTCCCCTTAATCAGTCGGCAGGTTTTGCAAGATCGAATGTTACGCGGCGAGATTATGGCTGAAACCGGAAAGCCTTTTAACGTTGATGCGCCTTATCAAGGTGAAGCCTTTTTATTTTACTACCGTGAAATACCTAATGAACCCATAATTCCTTTTGAAGAAGAAATATTGTTTAAAGATGACAATATTATTGTCGTTGATAAACCACATTTTTTACCTGTCACCCCAGGCGGGCGTTTTGTTAAAGAAACCTTGTTGACGCGCCTCAAAGTATTTTACAACAACGAAGACATCAGCCCGATGCATCGTCTGGATCGTGAAACAGCGGGAGTCATGCTATTTACCTGCAATAAAGAGGTACGTGGCGCGTATCAAAGTCTGTTTCAGCAACGCAAAGTACAAAAAACCTATCATGCTATTGCAGGATTCACCCCTGATTTAACATTCCCACTCACTCATAAAAGCTGCATAAAAAAGAGCCAAGAACATTTTTTCACAATGCAAGAAGTGGATGCTGAGCCAAACAGTGAAACTGAAATTAAAATTATTCAACAAAAAGGTCCGTTAGTACTTTATGAACTAAAACCCATAACCGGCAGACAGCACCAATTGCGCGTACACATGATGTCGTTAGGAATCCCGCTTTTGAATGACCCTTTTTACCCAAAGGTACTGGCTGACAAAGGTCACGATTACGACGCACCTTTACAATTATTGGCTAAGGAGATTACCTTGATGGACCCTCTAACCGATAAAATGAGATCATTTGAAAGTAAACGTAGCCTACATTTCAAGCATTGCTTTTCTTAAACACTTAATTCAAGTTTCAATACAAAGGTCTCTAACGTAGAAGTGAGTATACTTTTACTAACTAGGTCTAATATAATCTACTCCGTGAATCACACCTTTTATAAAAAACCTAATGCTTTTCTTAAGCCTGTCGCTACACGTTATCTATCGTTGTTTTTGCTAATTACGTTAATTACACTAACGACTAAGACCTCTGCAAAGCCAAACAAAACAAAGGGGCAGTGGGGCGGTCAATGCGCTACGTCGTCACAATATAGCAGGCACACAAAACTTTCAAAAATTACACACTCACCCTACCCTGATGCCATTTATTTAGAGGCGGATGACGGCACAATTAGTTTGCAAGGCACCTCTACGTTGCAAGGTAATATTATTATTCAACGAAATGGCACTATTTTTAATGCGGATAAAGCTACTTTCAACCGTAAGGATAATAGCGTTGTTGTCGCAGGTAATGTCATTTTGTCGACCAAAGGCCTGCAGCTTAAAAGCACTGCGATTGAATACCAACTAATGAATAACACCGGCATTATCAAGGATGCTGACTATACCGTTGGCAGCGAAGGCGCACATGGTAAAAGCAGCCATATTAACCAGCTCAGAGAAAAACGCTTACGCTTAAAGGATGCCACCTTCACAACTTGCCCTGCCGATACTTCCGTACTTAGGCATTTAACAGGTGCCAATAAAATCTCCAGCTGGCATTTGGCATCATCCAATATATTACTGGATCAAAAAACACAAATTGGTCGTGCGAGGAATGTGACGTTTAATGTCTTAAATGTACCAGTATTTTATTTTCCATGGCTTAAATTTCCTATTAATAACCAACGGCTGTCTGGCTTTCTATCCCCCACCTTACGCCTTGAAACAAATGCAGGTATTTCGATACCCTATTACTTTAATATAGCACCTAACTATGATGCCACGGTAACGATAAATACCTTATCAGCGCATGGTGTTCAATTTGATAATGAGTTTCGTTATTTAACGAAGCGGCATAATGGCAAACTTAACTACGTTTTTATTCCTGACGATAAGGCCTTTGATAGCCCTACTAATAATAAAAAACGTGATTATTTTGAAGTCACTCACCGCTCTCGTCTAAATCAAACAACCTATATCAATCTTCAAGCAGAAGGTGTCTCTGATAATACTTACTTCGATGATTTTTCAACGTCGCTTGAAAGTAGTTCACGTTCTGCACTGCAACGTCGCTTAGCTATAACGCATAAGAGAAAAGCATGGCAACTGAGTGCTGCGGTTGAGGACTATCAAGTCCTTGATGCGAAAAATGCCCCCTATGCAAAGTTACCTGAAATCAAACTACGTTATTCTCCGATAACATCGTCCAAAGCATTTAAACTAAGTATGGAATCTGAGTTAGTTTATTTTGACAAAACCAATGCTATTACGGGTAGCCGAGCAGATATTAAACTTTCTGCCAGTAAGAAATGGGGAGATGATGCTTGGTTTGTCCAACCTGGGCTTAGTTTTGAACACAGTCTTTATTCACTTAATAATGGCAAAAAATCCAGTCTTAGTCGTAGTTTACCCACGTTAACACTGGATACAGGCTTATTTTTTGAGCGTGATTTATTTGGGCAAAATACTTCTGATCATATCTCTGATCAAAATAAGGCTAATAATAAACGGCTGTTTAATAAAGCACTCACGCAAACCTTAGAACCGCGCTTATTTTATACGTATACGCCTTATAAAGATCAAAGTGAACTACCTGTTTTTGATACCGCAGAAACCAGCTTTTCTGAAACGACGCAGTTATTTTCTTCAAACCGGTTCACCGGCAAAGATCGCATTGCGGATGCCAACCAAATCACCTTTGCGGTGACGTCACGAATTCAAGACAGACAAAATGGTAAGGAACTTTTAAAGGGTAGTATTGGTCAAATTTTTTACTTTAGTGATAAAAGAGTCACCTTACCCAAGGGGGAAATACAAACAGATAGCCAGTCACACTTAGTACTTGAGTTAAGTGGAAGGGTTAATGAGAGCTTACAACTTTCATCCATTGGATTATGGAACCAGCAAAAAAATACTATTCCAGGTTATGAGTTACGTTTAAACTATCAAGATAGAAAGAAGCGGATTTTAAATCTAGCGTATAGAAATCTAAAAGCAGAATTAAAGCAAGTCAACCTCTCTGCGGCTTATCCGATCAATGATAAATGGTCCATTACCGCAAGTACCGAGCACGACTTGCAAAACAACCGCAACCTAGAATCATTACTTGGGGTAGAATACAAAACCTGTTGCGTGAAGACTCGTTTCGTTGCAAAACGCTACTTGAGTGCAGATAATACAAGCTACGAAACGCCCATTTTTATTGAATTTGAACTAAAGGGTTTAGGCAATATTGGGACGGGTAACGCAAGCAATCAGTTAAAGGATAAAATTTACGGCTATGATGATTATTAACAAAAAAAACCAACACTTTCTGCTAACACTATTTGCACCATTTTTGCTGCTTTTCCTTGTCAGCAATAGCGTTGCTGCTAAAGAGATCGGCCTAGATAAAATTGTAGCTATTATAAATGATGACGTCGTGATGTTTAGCGAAGTTAAACCCATCATAGTGCGCATGAAACAATCGGGGCAAACTCAGCTTAGTGATAAAGCATTGCTTAAAGAAGTGCTGGATAAGATTATTTTAGATAAAATCCAAATTCAATATGCTAAACAAGTAGGCATCAATGTAAAAGAAACAACGATAGATAAAGCAATCAATGCCATTGCAGCACAAAATAAATTGACTACTTCTCAATTAAAAGTTGCTTTAAATGATCAAGGCCTTAACTATAATGAGTTTCGCAAGAACCTTAGAAAAAAGCTAACTATCGATGCGCTACAAAAAAGCCAACGTCGTGGTACACAACAAAAAATCAGCGAAAGCCATGTGGATGACTTCATACGTGCTGAAAGCTTAAACCTTAACAAAGGTGTTGAATATCATCTACTGGATATTATCATACCCGCTACTAATGGTATTTCTGTTACGGAGTTTAATCGACGATTAAAAAAGGCACAGCAATTAAAAATAAAACTTATCGCGCAACCAACGAATAAAATTGCCAGTATCATCAAACGTTTTGGTGCTTTACAAAAAGATCTAGGTTGGAAAAAGTCTCAGGCACTTAGCCCAGCTTATGTAAGAGCACTAAGTTTATTAGGTGTTGGCGAATTGTCTGATGTGGTTCGTGATGCAAAAGGTTTTCATATTTTAAAATTAGTTGAACAACGAGGTGGTAATCGAAAAATTAGCCAACAAGCTAGAGTCAGGCATATTCTTATCCCTAACTCTGACCCACAGGCAAAAGTAAAAGCCATTCAACTGCGTAACAAGATTCTTGCAGGTGGAAACTTTGCAGCCTTAGCGCGTGCCAATTCTGCTGATAAAGGCAGCGCACAAATAGGCGGTGAGCTAGGGATGATGGACCCCGCCTCTTTTGTTCCACCTTTTTCAAAAGCTGTTATTCGCTTACCTTTAAACACCTTAAGCCAACCGATTCAAACACGTTTTGGCTGGCACTTGATTGAAGTTTTAGAAAGAAAAGCGAGCGATAACACGCGTGAGGCGCTTAAGCTACAAGCACAAGAAATACTCAATAAGAAAGAACTTAGTAATACTACTAAAAACTGGCTGCAAGGTTTACGTGACCAAGCTTATATTGAGTACCGTCTTTAATTACTAGAACCTCAGTACAAACTCTGGACGAGAGAGAAAAGAGATAGAATCTTTCATTCTATATTCAAAATAACGTGTAATAGCCAAGCTATTGTGCGGCTTTTGGATAAAGGAAGGAAAATTATGGCCTTTTTTATCTATTCACGAGTTATGCTGAAATCTCTACGAGTAAATCGGATTATTTTAAAACTATGATTATTCCACGTTTAGCAGTGACACCTGGCGAGCCATCCGGTATTGGTCCTGATTTAATTATTCAGCTGTCACAGCCCTTACAACACCCCATCCAACCACAAGCCGAACTGATTGTTATTACGGATAAAAACATGATAGTTGAACGTGCTAAGCAGCTAGGTATAGCCGTTAACATTGTTGATTATCAAGCTGACAAGCCCACGTCACTTGCTACCCCTAACGAAATTAAAGTGCTTGATATTCCTTGTGCTGAGAAAGTTATCGCAGGGCAGCTTAATAAACACAATTCAGCGTATGTGTTAAACACCCTTACCCGAGCCACCGAAGGGTGTTTATCCAACGAATTTGATGCGATGGTAACAGCACCGTTACACAAAGGCATCATCAATGATGCTGGGGTTGAATTTACAGGGCATACCGAGTTTTTAGCCGATTTAACCAAAGCTGAACTGCCTGTTATGATGTTAGCAGCAGAGAGTTTACGGGTCGCATTAGCAACCACGCATTTACCCTTAAGCGAAGTCAGTGCAGCTATCACGAAAGAATCACTCACTCAAGTTATCACAATATTGCACCATGACATGCAATCAAAATTTGGCATCAATCATCCTCACATTTTAATCTGTGGCTTAAACCCGCATGCAGGTGAAGGTGGTCATTTAGGTATGGAAGAAATTAATACCATTGAACCTGTAATTGAAGCCTTGAAAGCAAAGGGTATGAATTTGACAGGGCCTCTGCCAGCCGATACTTTATTCACCCCAAAATATTTAGCAACAGCTGATGCGGTATTGGCCATGTATCATGATCAAGGTTTACCTGTTTTAAAGCATGTGGGCTTTGGGCATGCAATTAATGTGACATTAGGGTTGCCGATTATTCGTACATCCGTTGATCATGGTACGGCACTCGATTTAGCCGGTAGCGGCAAGGCATTAACGGGCAGTTTAATCGAAGCGATTAACAGTGCAATTACCATGGTGGCAGCTCAAAGAACTGAACTAAGATAAGGTTATTCTATGCAAAACCAATCAATACGTCCTTTCATGCTTATAGGCTTAATGGCTAGTTTCGCTATGCTGGGCACAGCATTAGTTTTTCAATACATTTTATATCTAGAACCCTGCCCCTTGTGCAGTGTGCAACGTGCGGTAGTTATTCTGCTTGCCCTTGTTTTTTTTATAGCCTTTATTCATGCCCCAGACTCATCTTTGGGCAAACGGATTTATGGCTTTCTATTAACCTTAGCGAGTCTGGCTGGTCTCGTTATTGCTGGCAGGCATACCTGGTTGCAGCACCTTCCCAAAGATAAAATACCTGAATGCGGCCCTGGGTTAGATTTTTGGATGAATAATCTACCCGCAACGGATGTGATTCAAAAAGTCTTTCAAGGCTCTGGTGAATGCGCCGAAGTTGCCTGGAGATTTTTATCATTGAGTATTCCTGAGTGGAGTATTATCGTCTTTCTAATTTTCTTATTCTTTAGTTTGAAAATGTTCTTTACTTCTCATTAAGGACGACTATTCTCGTTCACTTCCTGATAAATCAAGAAGCGATCTAATTTACCATTTTTTGAGAGATACAAGGTTCTCCTTAAGGAATGACTGATCAAGCCACTAATTTTAAGAATATTAGTTTTCAGATCAATTTGTCAACGACCACCGGCTCAAGCCGGTGGCTTCGTATTTTCGGCTAAAGCCAAGTGATCGTCTATCCAGACGATTAAGTCACGTCAAAATTATCATCAGGCTCTGG
>JALSJN010000082.1 GCA_026989335.1 Thiotrichaceae bacterium | reverse complement strand
GGCTTAGCAAAACTGACAAAACAAGCAATAAACGTCACATAGTGACAAAAGAATGACAAAAAAGCTGACAAAACAAAGAACTGTCATAAGTGGCACAACTAACCAACTCTACAATCAAAACAAATAACCCAATAATAACAATAACTTAAACAAAAAAACAAAAAGTTGGCACGCGCCCTGCATTATTACAAGCGAACACGAAGGATTACCTAGCAACTTGTCGTGAGATACTTGAGAGACTAAAAGGTGGTAAAAATTCGCGGTTTATTTAACGCATTAAGTTCTGGTTCATTTCCTATCAAATATAATGGCCGAGCTTTAAAGCAAAATAACTTTTAAAAATAATAATCTTTGGAGATTAAAAAAATGAAAAAACAACTACAAAAAGGTTTTACACTTATCGAGCTTATGATCGTTGTAGCGATTATCGGTATTTTAGCATCTATCGCGCTTCCTGCTTATCAGGATTACATTTCAAAATCTAAGTACGCTGGAATTGTAACTGAAGTGGGCTCTGTGAAAAGAGCAATTGAAAGCTGTATGCAAGACAACAACAATGTAGTAGCACTTTGTGATTCTGTAGCTGCTGGTGAATTAGCAGATTACGGCTTATCAGCACTACCTGCACAATTAACTGATGCTAGTGCGGTAACACTTGTTGCTGCTTCTGCTGCAGCTGTTGCTGATGTTGCTGCTACTGCAACTACTGCTGCTGTAGTTGGACATACAGCTGGATTTCAAGGTATTCAAACAACTGCAAACCCTAACATCGGTGGTTTTGTATACAATGTAGACATTGCTACAGACGTTAGTGGCACAAGATACATGTGGGTTCCAGCAGCTGCTCTTACTATTCCTGCTAAGTTTTTAAAGAAGTTCTAATTAATATAACCTAGTAATATTAATTAAAAGAGAGGTTCAGTTATCTGAGCCTTTCTTTGTTTCTGACACAATCACTTTCACATTTCAGCCATATATTTACCTCCCCTTTTCTTATAATAAATAGTCTTTCAAGCTATTCTATTAACCCGCTATTCAGACTCTTTTTGCTAAAATCAGATGAATAACTATTCCCGAAAGGATCGATTTATCATGTTTAAATTAAAGCTTAAAGCATCACTCATCCACTTAGCATTAAGTGCTATTGTGATAAGCTTTGTCATGTCAATTATTATTTTATATTGGTTCCCTACGCCTTTTTTAAACGTTAGTAATTTTAAAGAAATTGCTTATATTTTAATTGCTGTAGATTTGGTTCTGGGTCCACTCCTTACTTTTGTTGCCTTCAACCCAAATAAGAAAAGCCTAAACCTTGATTTATCCGCTATTGTCACGGTGCAAGTTATGGCACTAAGCTATGGCATATACTCATTATTTTTATCACATCCTCTTTATGTTGCTTATTATGATAGGGGCTTTAGCTTAGTACCTACTAACCTTGCGACACCTGAAAAAGCAAAACATAAAAACTTTAAGGTTTCTAAATTGGCCTCACCAACGACGGTATTTATGTCAGTTTCTGAGGATGAAAAATCAAAAATGTTTACTGATATGCTCAATGGCGGCAGTGATTTAGAGGCGAGAGCAGAATATTACGAGCCACTTGAAAAACACTTAGATACATTAATCAAAAACGGACTTGACCCAAAAACAACCTTTAAAGATAAATTATCAAAAAAGAAGTTGAATCTATTTATCAGTAAACACGGAAAAAGTATCGATGATTACATTTTTGCACCGCTTACTGGCGACGGGAAAAGCGTAATCTGGGTTCTTCAAAAAGATACAGGCAAGCCTGTAGACATCATTGATGTTCTGCCAATTTTTACAGCTAAAAAATAATCACGTATAACGTAATCAGACAAATATAACTAAGCCTTTACACGAATTGGTTGGCGAAAGAAAAACCGGACAAAATTTCATTGATGTATAGTGTTAATTAACTCTGGATTAAAATAATTTATCAGAACAACCATAATTTAAAAAAATAAACTTAAGAGTTTAAAAATGAAAAAACAACGACAAAAAGGTTTTACACTAATCGAACTTATGATCGTGGTTGCGATTATTGGTATTCTTGCATCAATCGCATTGCCTGCTTATCAGGATTATATTACCAAATCTAAGTACGCTGGTATTGTGGCCGAAGTGGGTTCTGTAAAAAGAGCTATCGAGAGCTGCTTGCAAGATAATAATATAGCAGTACTTTGTGATTCAGTTAACGCTGGTGAATTACCAAATTACGGCTTAGTAGCATTACCTTCTAGCTTGTCTGATGCTGGAGCCGTAACGCTAGTGGCAGTAACTCTAACAGCAGCAGTTGCAGATGTAGCGGCCACAGCAACCACTCCTGCTATAATTGGTCACGGTCCTGCATTAATAGCCATACAAACAACCGCTAACCCTAACCTTGGTGGTGGAGTATACGAAGTAGAGATTGCTTTAGATACTTCTGGGTCAAGATACATGTGGGTTAAAGGCACTGCTCATACTATTCCTGCCAAGTTTTTAAAGAGATTTTGATTAGGGGCTCCTTACCATGAAATATTAAAAGCTAACCCTCAAATAAAAAAATTTAGGGCAGGTAAAAGCTAGGACAGCCATAATTTAATCATCTTTCTGTAACCGCCTGGTTTCTTTCGTTTTAACTTTTCATCCCTATATCGTTACCGATTACTAAAAATTTATTACTTTAATCTGCGGATATACCTAACGAGGGTGCTTTTCCTCATACCATTCATCGGAATCATTAACCGCTTAAACGGCAAATAACCCTCTGATTTATGTTGAACAGTAGTATCAAAATATAGCTATTCAACTGTTTTGGGAATTTAATGTCATCTATTCACAGAAAATCAAATAGGGCTAAGCGTAAAAGTAAACCGCTTAGTCGATTTTTGAGACGTCACTCAACTTTGCTTACTTCCGTAGCAGTGTTCGTCATAGGATTTTTCGTATGGTCAATGTTTAGCGAAAAAATATTAGATCAATCATTGGTTAAGGCTCCTAATTCAGATCAAAGTAACCTTACTGTTAAAAATAATAACGATGAAATACTAGAACTTACTAAGCGACTATTGGCTGAACAACAAAACACAGAAAAGTTAACTACAGAACTTCACAACCAAAGTTTAAAACTGAAAACTCTACTTAAAAAAACATTAAACAAGACAAACAATAACGACCAACGATACATTAATGCATTAAGTAAAGTGGGAAGGTTTAAAAATCACTCAACCCAATCTAACCACACACTTGCGCAAACGGATTACTACAACAAAGTTCGTATCTCATTAAGCAGTGAAAAAGCAATCGAAAATCAGATTCAGCAACAAGTGAACCTGCTCATCCAACCGAAAAAGGCTAATAAGGAAACTATATACCTTAAAACTTTGAAAAAAGAATCTCATGTAAGAAGTAACGAAGTCCGCAGTATTGTCTTAAAAAAGGGCGATACACTTTGGGCTTTAGCTAAACGTGCTTATGGAAAAGGAGATCTTTACCCTAAAATATTAAAAGCTAACCCTCAAATAACGAAGAAAAATATTAAGCGTTTGCAGCTAGGAACAGTGATTCGAGTACCATTATAGTCATCTTAATCACCTTTTATCAGTTGTAATCAACATCCTAGGCGGGTTTATATCGTATTTAATGAGGAAATTTATAAACTGATAATAATTCTAACAATCCTTAAAACTGCTATGGCACTATCTAAAACACTAAACCCTGAGTATATAAATATACTCAAGCGCAAACTGTACATAGGCTACCTTTACTTTAAACGTTATGCTCTATGGTTTTTTCTTGCTCTTTTTCTTTTATTTGTACTTAATATTGTCGTAAAGAATATGGGAAGTACCAACAATCAAACACACGCCCAACCTAAAAAACCCACAATGATTAAAGAGTTAGTAACAGAGACGAAAACAAAAATCGCCCCCCTCTAAAAGGAACAAAAAGCACGAGTCATCTCAACTCGAATCACTTAACCAGCAACTTTTAATCGAAAAAGCAAAAAATAAAAACTTAGAAAAAATACTTAATAACCAAGAATTGCAAATAACGTCGGCATTAGATGAAATTAATCAAAGTTTTCAAACCTTCAATAGTGCCCCAAAAGAGTCAAACGAAATATCAGTACTAGCAGGCACAAGTAATAACCAAACGGAATATTACAATAAAGTTAGAGCTGCACTGAAAAAAATAAGCTCAAAAAGCGGCAAAGAAGTTGAACAACTATCAACGTCTAACGACGATAATAGTCAAGTCAATATAGAGAAGAAGGAAGGCTAACCGTATCGTGCCTGTAAGTTAAATTATGTAATACCTATTGTTACCAAAAAAACTAAAAACACTCGCAAACGGGCTAACATTAATGAAGCCGTTGGCTCACATTACTCTACAGTTATTCGTGTTCTAGAGCTTAAAGTCTGTAATATAATTTACAATTACTGTTTATCGCATTAGTAAACACAGCTATCCTTCTTATCTTAACTTA
Organism: Thiotrichaceae bacterium; assembly: GCA_026989335.1. Classification (GTDB taxonomy): domain Bacteria; phylum Pseudomonadota; class Gammaproteobacteria; order Thiotrichales; family Thiotrichaceae; genus Cocleimonas. Next base: position 36,095 of record JALSJN010000082.1, on the reverse strand, counting down.
CTCTCGAATTTTGTATAAATTATAAGCACTATTAACAAAACAAAATAACTATATGTTCCTTTCGACAACAAGAACTAAATTCATGGGTTCCGTAACAACGAATACTGCTTTGATTCTTTTCATCGCATCATTAGGTATTCTCACAGCTTTTGTAGCGATGATGTATTTTGATAAAAAAGATCAGCCTAGTAATATCGTTGACACTCACGCTCCGGAAGTCACTGAACCTGGCAACATTGCTGCGATTAATGATTTAACCTCTCAACTGATGACCGAGCGTCAACTCACGAATGAACTTAACACTCAAAATGAGGCATTAAAACAACAATTACAATCTACATCGTTAGATATGAGTAAGTCAGATAACAACTATCTATCAGCACTTAATAATGTCAGCAATAGCACTCAAACAAAATCAAAAAATAATAAGAATCTCGAAGTACCTGACTATTACAATAAAGTTTCACTGAATTCAGATAATGGAAATTTGCTTCAAGCACAAATTAATCAATTTATTGATAATGAAAGCCAAAAAGAAAATATCTACTTTGAAACCTTAAAAGTAGAGTCCAACATTAGGAACAATGAAGTACGATCTATCGTTTTAAAGAAAGGTGAATCAATTTGGATGTTAGCAAAACGAGCTTATGGGAGTGGATTTAAATACCATAAGATTATGAAAGCTAACCCTCAGATTACAGAGAAAAATGCCAAATACTTAAAAGTAGGTACCACCATTAGAGTTCCACTGTAACCCTCGCTGTCACATCTCAACTAAACGAAGCTACTTAATACGATCTATCACTAACTCAATTGACTCACCTAACTGCACGGATTGTTTTTCCGTGTAAAGATCACCTTGCTGTGCGATTGGCTGACCACTTTTTGATATTCTTGCACCCACTTTAAGCGCTTGATGCGATGATATTTTCATCGCAGGTATCATTGCCATACTGTCATTTAAGGTTACTTTAATCGGCAGGTCTTTAACTTGTTTTTTTAATGCGGCTAATGGCATCGGCGGGCCACTCATCGCTTTTGCGTAGATGAATACACTATCGCCGGGACTTACTTTTACTAATAACTCCTCTGATATTGAAACGCTAACAGTAACACTTGTAGAAGTTTTATCTTGAATATTTTCTTTTTCAGTCATGACCTCATGTTTACTCAAGCGCTCTTTATCTTCAGAACTTACTTTTTGCATGGCTTCTGCAATTAATGAGCGTACATCGGTAACTTCTGCAGGATCTTTAACAAGTGGAATTACTTTTTGCCAGCGCTCAATCGCTAAAGCAAACTTTCCTTGTTGTCTTGCTGCCATCCCGCCTAACCATAATGCGGTTAAATTATTTGGCTCACTTTCCAACGCTTTATTGATTAACTCAACGGGGCGACCCGCAATTTCACCATTCCTTGTCATGGCTAATGAATCTGCAAGTGCTAGCATTATTTGTGCGGAGTCTGGCTTAAGTTTTAATGACTTTTCAAACGCTGTGGCTGATTCTGGGTAGCGCTTTAGCATCATGTATGATCGACCCAGCATAAACCAGCCTTTGGCATTGTCTGGATTTTTATCCATTTTCTTTTGTAGGCCAGCAACCATTGCATCAAGATTCGGCGAACCATCTGCATTTTTAGGCACTAAAATAGTTTTTGCTTTTTGCGCGGCGAGCTTTGAATCTAATTGCTCCGTGAAAAGTGGTGTACCGACCTTTAAGTAAACAGGTATTGCTATCGCAGGAATTAACGCGGCAATCAATAAACTACCAAGTAACGAGGGTTTATTTTTTCTGCCGTCCTCTAGTTGACCCTCTTCTTGTAATGACTGAACAGCTTCAGAGCCACCAACATCTGCAAACAAAGCTTGCTCTAATTCATCACGCGCCGATTGATAAGCCACAGTCTCCATTTCGCCCGCTTTATAGCGACTTTCAAGATCAGCCATTTGCTCATTGGCTATTGCAATATTTTGTGCGCGTTGACTTCCTTGAAGTTTATTTTTTGTTCCTGACTTTGAACTTAATAAAGGGGGAAGCAATATAGCGAGTGCAATTATTATAAGACCCGCGCTGATAATCCAAAACATACTTAAATCTCTACTTATTATCTGATGATGACGTTTTTAACAAGCTGCGCATAGACTCTCGGTCATCACTGCTTAGCGTTTCTGTAAGCTCTTTCTTTTGACCTTTAATCAATCTAAAGAGCAAAAATAAACTAATGAATAAAAATACAGGAGGGCCGACCCAAAGTAATAAGGTGTTCTTTTTAAACGGGGGTTTATATAGCACGAAATCACCGTAGCGATCTGTCATATACTTGACTACATCGTCACGCGTACCGCCTTTTAGTATCAGTTCGTAAGTCTTATCACGCATATCTTTAGCAAGCTCGGCATTGGATTCTGCCAGGTTTTGGTTCTGACATTTTACACAACGAAGTTCGGCTATCAACTGCAGATAAAGCTGTTCTTGTGCAGGGGTTTTAAAGTCGTGAAACGCAATTTTTACCGCCTGAGCAGGCACTAAAAGTAAAAAACTGAGGGTAAATAAGAAAGTAGTGACAAAGCGTTTCACGGAGACTCCTTGCGTAATTTTTTAATTAACGGAATCAAGGTTTCATCAACCGCTTTTTGATAAACGGGCCCAGTAAATTTATAACGCACGATGCCTTTTTTATCCATCACAAACGTTTCTGGCACACCGACAACGCCCCAATCAATCCCTGCCATACCCTTAGTATCAACCGCTACGGCATAATAGGGGTTACCTAATGTTGCCAACCACTTTTTAGCATCATCACCATAATCTTCAGTGCCGTAGTCTTTATAATTTAAGCCTATTGTAGGTATCTTCTCTTCGGCGATAAGCTTTGATAAAACAGCATGTTCTGCGCGACAAGAAACACACCATGATGCCCATAAGTTTAATATCCAAACCTCACCTTTCATATCACTAACAGAGATCGTCTCATCAGGGTTATTCAAACGAGGTAAGCTAAACTGTGGTGCAGGTTTACCTACAAACGGTGAAGGAATCAGCTTCGGATCATTCGACAAACCAAAGTACATCAAGCCAACAAGAGCCATGAATGCGGCTAACGGAATTAAGAATTTTACTTTCATACCGCGTTCTCAATCACAGATTTCGTCGATGTTGCTCTATCACTTTGTGACTGAGTTACCACTTCTGGCGCTCTTTTTCTCATTCGACGGTAACGTTTATCTAACGCAGCCAATAAGCCTCCTAAGCCCATCAAAATTGCACCTAGCCAAATCCAACGGACAAAAGGCTTATGATAAATTCGAAAACTCCATGCGTTTTTACCCAGTGGTTCACCCAAGGCGACAAATAAATCACGGGTGAAACCAGCATCAATCCCGGCTTCGGTCATCGGCATGGCATCAGGCCCGTAATCACGCTTTTCTGGATGTATGGTTGTTACGTGTTTACCGTCTTGACTAATTTCCATAGTTGCGCGGCTGGCGATGTAGTTTTCAACTTTGATCTTTTCAACTGATTTAAAGGCAAACTTATAACCTGCCATTTCATAGCTTTGCCCTGCTTCTAAGCGCACATCTTTTTCAGTATCATACAGCGACACCACTGTCACGCCGATAGCAGTCATTGCCATACCGATATGTGCAATGACTGAACCCCAACTTGCTAGCGGCAGTTTAAACGGTGAGCGCCCTAAACTGACCACCCACATTAATGCGGCAAGCGTTACCCAGCTACTCATAAACAAACCCAGTACGGTTCTAATTTTAAAATCTTCTGCTAAAATTAATGGCAATACAAAAGCGATCACTAAGCTGGCTGCAAGCGGCATCCAAACCTTGCCTAATACGCGGCTCAGCGAATCACTTTTCCAGCGCAAATGAAAGCCTAAACCCATCACCATAAATAAAACAACAGCCAAGGGGACGATAACGGCATTAAAGTAAGGTGGGCCTACGGATATTTTACCTGCACCGAGCCCATCAATAATCAATGGGTATAACGTGCCGAGTAATACTGTCGCGGTCATCACCAATAAAATGACATTATTAACTAACAGCCCTGATTCACGAGAAACTAATGAGAACGAACCAACTGAACGAATTTTATGCGCTCTAAAGGCGAATAGCAGTAATGATGAACCTATCACCACCAGTAAAAATATCAAGATAAACAAACCACGTTCAGGGTCGCTGGCGAAAGAATGCACTGAAGTTAACACTCCTGAGCGTACTAAAAATGTACCAAGCAAGCTGAGAGAGAACCCTAAAATTGACAATAATAAAGTCCAGCGTTTGAAAGTCGCACGTTTCTCGGTCACGGCTAATGAATGAATTAACGCAGTTCCTACAATCCACGGCATTAAGGACGCATTTTCGACCGGATCCCAAAACCACCAACCGCCCCAACCTAGTTCGTAGTATGCCCACCAGCTACCTAATGCAATACCTAACGTTAAAAACACCCATGCGATGTTGGTCCAAGGCCTTGCCCAACGCACCCATGATGCGTCCAATTTCCCGCCTATCATCGCTGCCATCGCAAAGGAGTATGCAACCGAAAGACCCACATAACCCATATAGAGCATCGGTGGGTGTATTGCCAAGCCAAAATCTTGTAATAAAGGATTAAGCTGTCTGCCTTCAAGAGGGATTTGTAATAAACGTTCAAAAGGGTTTGAAGTAACAATAACAAACAACATAAAGCCAACCGCAATCAACCCCATTATGCTTAAAACACGCGCCAGCATAATGGGTGGAATACCCTTACTGAAAAACGCAACGGCGGCTCCCCAGCCGGATAAAACCATTGCCCATAGTAATAATGAGCCTTCGTGTGCACCCCAAACTGCAGACACCCGAAATATAGTTGGCATCTGAGTATTTGAGTTATTCGCCACATATTTGACAGAAAAGTCATTGGTGACAAAAGCATAAACTAAACAAGCAAAAGAAATCGCTATGAAGAATAGCTGCCCGTAAGCCGCTGGTTTAACCATTGCAATCCAGTTTGATTTACCCGTAAATGTTCCCCACAAAGGGAAAACACTTTGGACGATAGCAACGGATAAGGCGAGGATTAACGCAAAATGACCAATCTCAGGAATCATAATTTTTGACCTGTCATCTTACCGATTTCAGAACCATCAACCTTGGCAGGAGCAGGAGTATGTTCTTTTGCCAATACATCTTTTAACTCAGCCGGCATATACTCAGAATCATGTTTTGCGAGAACTTCTTCTGCAATAAATAATCCTTCATCGTTCATTACGCCACGTGAGACTTGGCTTTTTTCTTCTTGAAATAAATCAGGTAATATTTTATTCGTTACTACCGTGATCTCATTACCTCGATTATCGGTCACAATAAAACGTGCTTCTAACGCCGTTTCACTACGCGTTAGACTGCCTTTTTTAACCAGTCCACCTAAGCGAAATACCGTACCTGCAGGGACTTCTCCTTTTAAGACTTGCTCAGGTGCGTATAAATAATTGAGGTTACCATCCATCGCTTTACTAATGAGTGCCGAAGCAGCACCTACTGTCAAAAGTGCTAATAGTACAAAAGCGATGCGCTTATTTCTTGGTTTCATGATTCATTTACCTTTGACTGTGTTTTCCACTTTGCTTGTTGCTCTGACTTTCTTCTTTGTTCAAGTCGTTTTAGACGTTTAATATCTTGTAATACGGAACGCCTTTTTAATAGGAGTTGAACTGGCTCAAATAACATTAAAATTAGCGCCACACTCATAGCACCTAAAATAAAATTGGCATAGTTACCTAAAAGACTAGAAAAAATAAGCGAAGCTAGCATTAATTCACCTCCTTAAGCTTAGACACCCAATTCGTATTTCGTTCACGCTGTAATATTATATTTCTTACTCGCATTAAAATGGTTGCAAAACTATACATCCAAAAACCTAATGTCGTAAAAATAATACCTTTCATTATATTGGGCTCAATATTCTTCATGGAAGACTCTTGATGCAACGATGAGCATTGAGTCGGGTCAGGGCAATTAACTGCGGAATAAATCACAGGCACCAATGCCAAACCTACCAGTGCTAAGACTGCTGAAGCTTTATCCGAACGACGCGTATCATCAATAGCTGATTGTAGTGCGATATAGCCAATATAGATAAAGAGCAATATTAAGAAAGTGGTTAATTTAGGATCCCAGTCCCACCAAGTACCCCAGCTTGTCTTGCCCCATATAGCGCCTGTTGCAAGGGCTACCACTGTTAGCAAAGCGCCCGTAATAGACGTTGCTGAAGCCATCATATAAGATAGTTTGGTATTAAAAACCAAACCAACGAGTGCCCAAAAGACCATCATGATATATAACCACATTGCCATCCAAACCGAACCCAAGTGGACAAAAATAATACGATAATATTCCTTCATTCCATTGTCTAGTGAGTCTGGTGTTTTGAAAAAACCCCAATACAAGCCGATAGTGATTAAAATAACAGCAGCCACCCAAAAAAATGGAATTACTCTGCCTGCTAAAGCATAGAAATTTATTGTTGCAGCATACTTAAACCAGTTAATTTTCATAAATAATAAGTAATAAGGGAATTGTTTAAATTTTTTAGAGGGAGATTGATCATACTTTAATTTAAATCGTAATTATACAAAACCACCGTTAGTATCAATCATATTTTAACCACCAAGCAATGATAAGGGTCAATACTGAAACCAAACTGAAATCTGAGCTTATTCCAACGAGATCCTCAAAGCTGCCGCAGTTGCCAACGGGGAAAACACTATCGCCAATAAGGCAAAAGCACCCAATACCATAAAGTATGGCTGGAGACTCAAACCTTGCTGCATACTCGTTGCAATCGCTCCCGAGCCATAAACCATAACTGGCAAATAAAAAGGTAACACTAACAAAGAAACCAGCACTCCACCACCCCGCAAACCTAGGGTCAGTGCTGCACCGATTGCTCCAATCATACTTAAAATAGGTGTACCAATTAGCAAGACCATCATCATCACACCGATTGAATGACTCGGCAAATGATAAAACAAACCGACTAATGGTGAAATCAGCACCAGTGGCAAACCTGTCAATAACCAATGCGCTACCATTTTTGCCAAGACCATAACTGACATCGATTGTGGAGCCAATGCAAGTTGCTCTAAAGTCCCATCAACATAATCGCTGGAAAACAATCGTTCCAACGCCAACGTTGATGCCAACAAAGCTGCTATCCATACCACACCTGGAGCAATTTGTTTTAAGGTTTTATCTTCCGTACCCACACCCAATGGAAACAAACTGATTACCACTAAAAAGAAAAACAAAACCGTAAATATTTCACTGCGACGGCGTAATGCCAACAATAAGTCACGCTTTAAAACCAACCAGAAAGCACTAAGCATTCACACCAACTTGTTCCTTAATTGAACCTCCTGATAAAGATAAACGCTTAATTTTACCCCGTGTTAAAGGAACTTCTTGGTGGGTGGTTAAAATAACCATACCGCCTTCTTCAACATGCTTAGCAATAATCGACTGCAATAACTCCACTGCAGCAATATCCAATGCGACAAATGGCTCATCTAAAATCCATAAATTCGCCTTACTCACCAATAAACGCGCCAATGAAACACGCCTTTTTTGTCCTTGGGATAACTGGCTTGCAGGAAAATCCTCGAATGCAAACAAGCCGATTGTACCCAGTGCCTGCATTAACGCCTCATCAGTAACTGAATCGCCGGCTAGCAGTGTATTAAAACGTAAGTTTTCTAACACCGTTAAATCCGGCTTTATTGCATTTAAATGCCCTAAATAGAACAACTCTCGGCGATAAGCTTCATCCAGCTTTTTAATCGACTTGCCCTGCCATAAAATTTCACCTTCATCAGGTTCGTACAAACCACAAAGCGCCCGTAGTAATGTTGTTTTACCGCTACCGTTCTGCCCCTCAAGCATCATCAATTGACTCTTTTCGAGACTAAAAGATAAGTCCGAAAAAAGCTCTCGATCTCCGCGAGTACATTGTAAGTTTTTAGCTTCTAGTTTCATCTGGCCTGAGTGTATTATCTGTTTGAAGCAGTAGCAAGGATTTGCCTACTTTAAAGCCGCCGTCCACCCCCTTTCAAAGAGATTTTATCACCCGACATCATGGCTTCCAATATTCTTTCTTGAAAAACGTGTTGACACCATGCTATCGGTATCTACATTGCAACCAACAATTTACAAACACACTTATTCCTCTGACTAAATTAATTACCCCCCCTATTTCTTGAAAATTCTCATTAAGTTTAATTAAAAAACCTGCAATGGAATAAATCAAGTTTAAAGCTGTTTACCTAATTAGATGACGTAGTGTTTACGCATCGACTCATTTAAATACGCATCGACTCATTTAAACAAAGAGACTTATCTATGAAATATTCTTTAAAGCAAAAACCAGTAACATTGCTAGCCTTGCTTACGATCACCACCACTCTTAGCGCCTGCGGAGGTAGTAACAATACAAGTTCAAACAATACCGCACCCGTAGAAAAACGCACAACAAATTTAGGTGAAATCTTTACCAACAAGAGAGAATTATCACTCTATACATTTCATGATGACGAACCAAGCATTTCAAACTGCAATGGCGACTGTGCTACCAAGTGGCCTCCTCTTCTAGCAAATGATGACGCGCAAGCTGAAGGTCGTTTCTCAATAATTACGCGTGCTGATAACAGCAAACAATGGGCACTTGATAAACGACCTTTATACACTTGGTTTAAAGATGAAAAACCAGGGGATACGACAGGTGAAGAAATAAAATCAGATTGGTATGTGGCCCAAGTTGCACCTATTAGCAAAGTGCATACCAAAGTGACCTCCAATGGTGTTGAAAACAATACTACCGTACTAACGGATACAGCACGTAAAGCTCTTTACACCTTCTCAAAAGATATCAATAAACCGGGTGGCTCAGCTTGTAATGATACTTGTGCTGATAAGTGGCCGCCATTACTAGCGAACACTGATGCAACAAGTGACGGAGCTGGCAAAGATTACACCTTAATTACTCGAGATGACAAAACAAAACAATGGGCCTATAAGGGGATGCCTTTATATCGTTGGATCAATGATGCTGCTATAGGTGATACAACAGGCGAAGGGATAAAAAACGTTTGGTTTGTTGCACAACCAATTCCAGTAAGTAAATTCAACACTCCAGAAGAAGGACTTACGCTTACTGACACCGATCACCACAGCCTCTATGTTTTAGACAATGAAACAACATCAAATTTAATCTGTAAAGGAGGTTGCTTAACTGCTTGGCCGCCTCTTTATGCTAAAGGTAATACAACTACCCGCGGTGATTACACTGCTTTCACCAACAGCGAAGGAAAAACTCAATGGGCTTACAAAGGCCAGCCTTTATACCGTTGGAAAGATGACAATAAAGCTGGCGACACAAATGGACAAGGTCTTGCCCACCCTAGTGGTGCAACATGGATAACTGCAAAACCATAATCCATACATCTCCTCTTAATTGAAAACGAGGAGGTGTAATCACATTGGGTTATCAATCCATACCAACAATCATTTAATAAGACTTATCATGAAAAACACATATCTAAAAACCGGTTTAAAAACAACAGTATTGCTAACAGCATTCGCTATTTCTTTCACTGGCTGCAGTAGCTACAAGCGCACTAGTAGCCCCTCTCCTATACACCAACAACAAACTAAGCTAGGTTCGGTATTAACCGATAGCTCTGCCATGACGCTCTATACTTTTGATAAAGACAGACCTAATGTATCAAATTGCAATAATGGCTGCGCTGCTAAGTGGCCGCCGTTATTTGTAGGTAATCAAGGTAATGCAAATAAACGCTTTTCTGTTATTACTCGAGCTGATAACAGTAAACAATGGGCTTTTGATAGCAAGCCCTTATACCGTTGGTTTAAAGACAAAAAATCAGGTGACACGACAGGTGATGGGATTAAGTCAGTTTGGCATGTGGCCAAACCTTAACCAGTAATACACAAATTTACTTTACTTCTACCGCGACCTTCCTCGCGGTAGCTTTTTTTAATCTAAAGGTATTAAATAATGAATATTAAATATAATCTAACGGGGCTTACACTCTGCATCATAACCCTAAGCACATTCGCTCAAAATACTCCCTCTTTACCCAAAGAAGCTACCGCATGTGCAGGTTGTCACGGTAATAACGGCATAGGCCTTAGTTATGAGTACCCCAATTTAGCGGGTCAAAAAAAGAAATATCTAACTAAACAACTAAATGCTTTCAAGCAGGGCGACAGAAAAGACCCAACCATGAATGCAATGGCGGCCGCCTTATCTGACAAGGATATTGATATAATAACTAATTATTTCTCAAAGCTACCCAATACACAAAAAGCACAATCTAAAGAGGTACAAAAGGGCGTAAGTAAGGCATCTTCAGCAGAGTTCCCTAATGATGTTTTCGTAACGATGAAAAAGGGAGCACAGGTTGAGGTTTTCCCCTCTGAAAAAAGCTGGGAAGGTAACCCAAACATGCTTTATAACGCAGTAACCCCTGATGGAAAAATGGTACTAGCAACCAGTCCGTCAGATAACACCTTAACCGTTTTTGATAGCAAAACAGGTAAACAGCTAACTGTTATTCCTGTAGGAAAAGCCCCAAAAGGAGTGAAAATTACACCAAATGGTACTCAAGCCTATGTAAGCAATCAAGATTCAGCTGAGATTAGTGTTATTGATTTAGAATCACTAAAACTTATAGCCTCAATTAGAACTGAAAAAGGTCCGCATAATGCACGTTTTACTCGTGATGGCAAGATAGCATACGTAACACTACAAGGTGGTTCCGGTATTGGTGTCATTGACACCAAGTCACAGAAGATGATTAACGTTATTCCCGTAGCTGGCATTACAGGCCCTCACAACCTTGATCTTTCAAAAGATGAAAAGACCGCATTTGTGCGTGACTTTGTTCATAACGTTGCGGTACTTGATCTTAACAGTGGCAAAGTAATCAAAGTAATAACTGTTGGTAACGGCCATGGGGGAATAGATGTTGCACCAAATGGTAAATTTGCTGCAACAGGCGCCATTGGTGATGATCATATTTCTATTATTGATACTAAAACGTTAGAACAAACCGATATTAAAGTTGGTAATGGCCCCCATGGTATACGTGCAAGTAAAGACAGCAAGTGGATTTATGTAACCATAACCAAAGAAAACCTTGTTGTTGTAATCAATGCTGAAACCATGAAGATAGAAAAGAAAATAGCAGTAGGTCAGTTTCCATTTTGGATTGCTGTAAATGGGAACCCCTAAAGTATCTAATAGAGGCTTTAAGCAAGCCTCTATTATTCTATTTCTCGTCCAATAAAAAACAGTATAAATTATGGCCAACTTTTTAAATGAACTAGAGCAATGCATTCCCTCTTTAAGGCGTTATGCATATACCTTGTTTTACAAACAAAACGAAGCAGATGACCTTGTTCAAGATTGTCTAGAGCGAGCCATTCGAAAACAAGCACTTTGGCAAGAAGGAACATCACTACAGGCCTGGCTATTCACCATGCAACGTAATTTATATATCAATCAGTTAAAAAAACTAGGCAGACAACCATTAATGATAGAAGAAACAGAACAATTAACACACAACCTAGAACCACATAAATCAGATGTGCTAATTCGTGATATGGATTTTTGTATGCGACAATTACCTGAAGATCAACGTCAAGTACTCCTTTTAGTTAGCGTTCAAGGTTTTAGCTATAAGGAAGTCGGGCAAGTCATTGATACTCCTATAGGTATCGTTATGTCGCGTTTATCACGTGCCAGAAAAACACTCCAGTTGTTAATGAATGGTGAAACCACGCCAACACAGCCAGTATTGAGAAGCGTAAAATGAATAAGAAAATATTAGAAATTACAGAAAATGATCTACACGCTTATGTAGACAATCAACTTTCGAAAGAAAAAACAAATACTGTAGAAGAACTGATACGCAATGACCCTAAAGTTGCCCAACAGGTACTTGAATGGCAACAGCAAAATGCGGCTATCAACCAAATTTTTAATGATGAAAGATTCACAGAAGTTCCAGAACAACTTAGTGTAAAAAAACTTAGTGAAAAAATAACCACTGATGTTAAGCCCACACAAAAAACAAAATCGTGGTATTTCTCTTTAGCAGCTTCGTTGCTCTTTATGGTAATCAGTGGAAGTATAGGATGGTTAGCACATGATGCATTCCAACCAATACCACAAAATACAAATAGTTTTGTTAACTCAGCCATTTCAGCCCATCAAGTTTATAGCGTTGAAGTGTTGCACCCTATCGAAGTTAGTGCCGATAAGAAAAATCACTTAGTTGCTTGGCTATCAAAACGTGTAGACCACCCTCTTACCGTGCCCAATCTGCATCAGTATGGTTATAAGCTACTTGGTGGCCAATTACTTGCAATGAGAGAAGGTAGAGCCGCAGCACAATTAATGTTTGAAAATACCGAAGGTAAGCGCGTAACTTTACTAATATCTAAAAACCCAAGCTTTCGTGATCAGTCCTTCCATCTAAAAAACAACAATAAAATAAATGCCTTTTATTGGATGGATTCAACCATAGCTTACTCTGTCACAGGCGAGATGGACTCCAAAACTTTACGAGAAATTTCTAATGCTGTTTATCAGCAATTAATACCAAAAGATAAGTTTAAACACGTTGCTTCGTTATAAATGACTGCTCTCGAGGTTATTTGGTGTTTTAAGAAAATTGTAACCACTGATCTAATTACCCCTTAACTATAAAAAATATGTAAACATTCGTACTAAATTTTCTTACCCCAGTGGAAAAATCGAGACTAAAAAAAGTCACTTATGGAATGACTGAAAAGCCTTAAAATCTAGATTTACTAAAATAATCTAGCGGTAATAAAAGTTTTGGAAGCCTATTTCCAATAGGTTCGAGGATAGCTAAAAGAGTAAGCATCTGATTTTATTAACTAATAAAAAAGGACTACATTTATATCAAAAACATTTGAAAAAAATGCACACAAAACCCTTAAAAACATTCTAATTTGTTGTACTATATACAGGATAATAAACACTAATGACTCTCTTTGCTGACTACCTTAACACCCCTAGCTAGTCATCATTGAAGAGCATCGACAGTTTTAAAAAAGGGAACCCCATGGCGCGTATCTTTCAAGGAATATCATGTTTATTTCTTATCAGTCTTTTTACTTTCACAGTAAGTGCAGCTGACTTACAGGCATTTATTCAAGATGGCGAGCCCACAGCCACCACCGAAAAAATCACCTCTTCAACAAGCACGACACCACTTGTAGAGCCGTCACGTGATATCAAAACTACCGTGGCTAGTGAACAGTTTACCCATATCATTGAGTTAGTCGTTGCCGGCATTGTTGCATCTGCACTTATAATTTCAGTATTGGTGCTATTTTTGGGCCGTTGGGCAGGTCGTCGTGAAAAGAAAATTATCAAAAAAATACGAATAAAAGCCGAAGAGGAACAAGAGAATATCATTGCCTCTGCCACTACGGTGCGAGAGCAAGAAAAAGAAACTACCCAAATCGTCCATAAAATACGTGATGAAGCTAAAGTTTTTAGTGAAAAGAAAGAAATCATTGAGAACTTTGACAAAGACGTTCATGCAATAACACTTCAGGCAAAAGCCAAGAAAGAAGTGATTGATGAAATTTCAGATACCGTCAATAAAAATGTTGATAAGATCAAATCCTACTGGGATGAACAATTAGTATCAACAATTACGACTATTGAAAAAGTTCAAGGTGGCTTAGATAAAAGTCTAAGTACTGTTGATAAAAACCTTGACGACATGTTGCAACAAAAGATTCAATCGGACGAATTACTCAGTGAGTTTATTAGCACAAACAATGAGCAATTAAAGGTTATCAACGATAACTCTGTAAGCTCTGAAGAACTTAATAAAAACCTCAAAGAAACCTTAAAGGAGTCAACACAGTTCCTAACGTTACTAAAGAAACACCAGAAATCTGCTGAGAAATCATTAAACAAATTTACTGAAGAGCTCATTGCTTATGAAGAGCAAGCCTACGAGCAGTTTGATACTAGCTTCCAAGTTGCTGACCTAGCTAGGCAAGAACTCAACGCTAATATTGATGAGAGTCGCAAGCACATAGAAACTATGCGTCGCCATGAAGAACAAAGCCACTCCATCAATACTCAAACGCAGAAGAACCTAAAGTCACTCGACTTTACTAAAATAGCCAAACTTTCACATACACTTGACTCTACCTTCTCCATGTTTACGGATATGACTGATAAGGTCGATGAAACTCGTGCTATGCTCGATGAGCTTAATGACTTAAAAGCTGACATCAGTAGGACTAAAACACCCTCCGATAATAATACAGCACTAAATACCGAGCCAAATAAGAAACCTCAGCTTGCCACAAGATTGGAAGTACATTCAGAACAAACACAGCAGGCAACTCCTCAAAGCAGCCCAATAAACGTTGACCTAAAAAAGCCCGTTTTAACCGCTAAAACCGATGTACTTAAACCGCCAGCCACTCAAAAAACGAATGAGGTAGAAATTAAAACAGATAACAAAATAGCGCAAGCTCAAGAACCCACTACAAAAGACATTATCACAACCAAAAAAGATCAAACTGGCAGTATAAAAGCTTCGCTTAATAAAGAGCTTATAACGGACAATAAACCGCTAACAGCTAAAAAGCCTTTAGCAAGCAAAGAGCCATCAGCCAGCAAAGAGCCATCAGCAAATAAAAAGCCCTTACCTAAAAAATTACCCACTATTGAACAAACAAGATCGAAAAAGAGCCCCCTAGTTAAAGAAAAACCTGGTGTAAAAAAACAAACGCTAAAAGAACAGGCAACAACCACTAGACAACCTAAAACACAGCCTAGCATCGACAATAAGAACAAAAACATAGTACCAGCTAAAACTTCATCTAGGCCCATTATTATTAAAAATAAAGGAATAGCCAAGCCTATTAAAGCCGAAGCTTTGAAGGCTAAAGCTACAGCAAAAAAAGATTCAATTTCTAACGTAATTGAGGAACAAGTAGAAATTAAATCAGTATTAAAAAGCAGCGAAGCATCTAAGTCTGCCTTTAAAATGGCGAATACAGATAATGTACCAGTTTCATTTTTTACTAATGTAAAAAAGAACAAACCAGTAAAAAAAGCCGAAAAAAAAGAGCCAATACTTGGCTCTGTTAAACGTACACTTTTTGGAAACAAATAAAATTCTAAATAAATAAGGGTGAGCCATCCATGGCTCCCAGTTGTTCAATCCTAAAAATAAAACATAAAGATCCTATCAAAAATCTTTACGCTCTATAAGCCTTCCCTAGCTTCAACTGGTGTATCCAATTCTTTAAACTAACTAATAAAATAAATTTTGGAGAATTTAAATTTTTTGTTACTCGCTGTAACTGGAAGAGAATATTACAGCAGTTTAAAAATTATTAAACACGCACCCTCTCTAACGGCTAAACCCTACTGACTGCTTGATAAACGTGCAACTAAGCAAGATAAATAGCATAGAAAACCTTTGCACAAGCAGGATGACAGTAAAAAATACTCTAAACCTCACTACTTTTCGCTATAACTCGTATTAGCAAGTTTTCCTCCTCACTAGAAACTCCACTTGACTTATGCAAAAGCCTTATAAGATTTAATCAGAATCACTTCCTTCCTGTTGTTGTAGCGCCCACATTTCCCAATACTTACCTTTCTGCTTCAACAGAACCTGATGCGAACCACGCTCTATGATACGCCCTGCTTCCATCACAATAATCATATCTGCATCGACTACTGTAGATAGTCGATGTGCGATGATTAACGTAGTTGTACCTGAAGATATTTCTTTCAATGTTTTTTGTATCGCTTGTTCCGTAGCGGTATCCAATGCAGAAGTTGCCTCATCAAACAATAAAATAGCAGGCTTCTTTAAAATAGTACGTGCGATTGCGACGCGCTGTTTTTCCCCTCCTGATAATTTTAAACCACGCTCGCCGACCATGGTATTCCAGCCTTCTGGCAGACTTCCAATAAAGTCATAAATATGCGCCATTTTCGCAGCTTGCTTAACTTCATCCTCTGTCGCACTTAAATTACCATATTGAATATTGTATAAAATACTTTCATTAAACAAAACGGTATCCTGAGGCACGATACCCATTGACTCTCGTAAACTATCTTGTGATACAGCTTTAATGTCCTGCCCATCAATCAAAATACGGCCGTTTAAAACATCATAGAAACGAAATAATAAGCGTACCAATGTTGACTTACCGCCGCCGCTAAAGCCTACAACGGCTACCGTCTTTCCAGCAGGGATTGTAAAGTCTACTGCATGTAAAATAGGTCTGTTTTTATTATAGGAAAAGTCTACCTGCTCAAAAACCACTTCGCCTTTCGTTACTTGCAAATCTTTTGCACCAACTTCATCTTGTATCTCAGGCTGTTGTTTGAGTAATTTAAACACCAAATCCATATCTGCCAACGTGTATTTAATTTGTCGATAAATAATCCCTAGCGCACTCAATGGTATAAACAACTGCAACATAAATGCATTCACCATCACTAAATCACCAATGCTCATTGTCCCTTCTACCACGCCATTTGCGGCAAAAAACATAATCAACGTCACACCTACAGCAATAATTGCGCCCTGCCCAAAATTAAGTAACGACATCGTAGTCTGGCTTTTTACTGCGACCTCTTCCCACTCATTCAACAAACCATCGTAACGTTTCTGTTCTAGTTTCTCGTTATTAAAATACTTAACTGTTTCATAATTAATTAAACTATCAAATGCCTGTGTATTTGATTCAGAATCCAAACGATTCATTGCATGACGATGCTCCATTCGCCACTCAGTTACCATCAAGGTAAAAAGCATATAACACGCTACCGTGCCAAAGGTGACCAATGCAAATATCCACGCATAGTTAGATAGCAAAATAATCGCAACCAGAGAAAATTCAACAATAATAGGTACCGTACTAAACACGAGAAAATTCATTAATGAACCAACCGAGCGCGTGCCACGCTCTAAATCTCGACTAATTGCTCCGGTTTTACGTTCAAGATGAAAACGCAGGGAAAGATCATGCAAGTGCTTTAAAACGCGCTTAGATAATTCACGCATTGCATGATAACGAACCCGCGCAAATACCGAGTCACGTAGCTCATTAAACAACGAGCCGAGCAAACGAAACAAACCATAAGCGAGCAATAGTGAGACAGGTAAGACTAGCAGTTGGGCTTCTTTACCATCAAAGCGATCAATGATTTCTTTAAGCACCAAAGGCACTGAAACATTAGCTACCTTGGATAATAATAAAAAACCCAATGCCAGTAACGCTCGACCCTTGTAAGCACTTAAGTAAGGTATGAGTTGTTTTAGGTTTTGAAAATCTTGGCGATTCTCGTGAATGTCCTTATCGCTGTGGATGATATACAAACTACCGCTTCCTAAAATTAAATGGAGCAACAATTTAACATGAGCCGATGCATCAGTCAGTGATGAAAGAAAAATAAACGAAACTTTCCTGATTGAGGCCTAAAATGAAACTATTCATCATTTCCTTGTAATTAAAATGGCTTACCCAATTAAATGTTTCTCTCAAATGACGACCATAAAAAAGCCCGCTTCAATAAGCGGGCTTAGGATGAATAAGCTTATAGCTTTAAGCTTGTAAACTCACCTTACAAGGGCCGCAAGCTGTTACTTTACAAAGCAAACGGAAAAACACTCTCAAAGTTTGCAGTTGTATGACAACCAACGGTGCAAGTAGTACAAAAAACGCAGGTGACATCAAATCAACCAAGCCATTTTGTACCAAGCCGAAGGTTAAGAAGAACATTCCAAATACAAAGAAAGCAACACCTGGGCAGATTAACGCGAAGCTACCTGCATTAGCGCCGTCACCTTGACTGTGGTCACGGAAGTAACCCACGGCTTTCATCACCCTGTAACCAATCAAACCAATAAATATTTGTAGTGAAATAATAACCGATGTAGTGATAAAGAATGAAGGCTTAGATAACGTCTCTTCGAAACGTGATGTAATCCCATAGTTAAACGGATCACGGTTATTCCCATTAAAGTAAGGATAGGGATCATCATCCAAAGGCTAGCACTGGTTCCTTTATCGACACCATGCTCAAGAGTAGACTTGAAAGCGATTGTCATTTTAATAACCATTAAAATAACCGCTATAGATAAGAAGAATATAGATGAAAACATACCTAGTGCATTAATTTCTTTGTGATGACTCATCGCTCCCGGAGCTGCAAGGCCAACCGCAATCATGGTTAACGCAAAAATCGCAATCATTTGAGTGAAGTTGTTATTTTCATTAAACTTGAAATCACCCTTAATAAAGATACGCGTGAAGTAATCACCCAGGATTTTCAAAGCATAAACACCAATCGCCAAAAAACTCACAATAGCCATCGGAAATAAGTATTCAACCACACTCCATAGGCCTGGAACAAAAACAGCACCGAGTATAAAAGCTACATTGACGCTCATCGCTAGAGTCAATGGAATCACCATCAGCGATATTTCTCGGTTAGAATGCATTAAGCCTTGAAAGGCATCTGTTTTCTTAAATTTACGGTATTCACTGATATTCCAAAAAAGCAGTCTAAAGTGCAAGATTGCAAGTAGCGCAATCGCGATTAATGCGCCCGATAGTAAAATCGCAGTCACTTTATCATCACCCATCAGTAAAGGTTTAATTTGATCAAAGGTAAGCATCGGTGTGCCTTTGTGTTCAATTAAAAAATTGGGGTACATAAAAAATGATACTGCTAAACCACCTGCACCTAATGCCGCTAGAAAGTATAGTGGGTTGTATTTTTCATTTAAGTTGCTAATTAACATAACAGCCTCCATTAGTAAGTTAGCATTTAATAATATACTAATTTACCAGCAGGAGCATTGATAAAACGCAAAGGTCTCACAAGGAGGTCCTTGCATTTCTCAAAATGGTAAATTACAACACCACAGCCGAAGATAAACCCACAACTTAATCAAATTCCATTCAAATAATAACATTATGAAACCCGTTACTCGTCACCTAACTCGAGAAAAGGTTTCAACTATCTAATCTATACTTCAGCATGAGTATCAAGATTTTCGTCGGGGGATTTCTTTACTATTTTCACAAAGCCAATATCTTCCATAATGCCGTAGACAGCAGGCAGAACTAACATCACTAACAGGGTGGATGTTAGCATTCCGAAAACGATACTGGTTACTAATGGAACCAGTACCAAAGCCTGTGTACTGGTTTCAAATAACAATGGCCCCATGCCTGCAATGGTGGTTGTCGAAGTTAAGAAAATAGCACGAAAACGATCATAAACCGCTTCTTTTGCTGCATCGTGAAAGGACAAACCTTCTTCTACATGATGCTTAATAAATACCACCAGTAAGATTGAGTCATTCACCACGATACCTGCAAGCGATACAAAGCCGATCATACTTGGTAAGGTGAAATCCAAGCCCATGATGAGATGACCCCAAATAGCGCCAATAAGTGCCAGCGGAATATTAAGCATCACCATCGCTGGTTCGCGATAATTACGGAACACTAAACTCAACAATAAAAACACACCTAAGGCACCCAATCCAAAACCGGTTAATATCGACATTTTAGTTTCAGTGCCGCTTTCTACTTCGCCTTTTAACGCAAAATTAATGCTGGGGTAACGCTCTTGTAAATCGGTTAAAAACTTCTTTTCAGTATCAGCAATAATTTCTGAGGTGTTGGCAATATTAGCATCAACGTCACCAAAAATTGTCACCGTGCGCTGGTGGTTATAATGAGCGATACGAGCGAACTCGCGCTTTTCAGTAATCGTTGCGACGCTGCTTAGCGGAATTGACTCACCTTTGCGTGAAAACACATTGAAGTTATCAAAATCTGCAACAGCTTGCTGTGGTTTATTATCAAGCTTAGCAATGACTTCATAGGCTTCACGGCCTTGATATATCTCGTTGATTTTAGTGCCTTGATAAGCGGCGCGAAGCTGGCCTGCAATACTGCGTGAATCAACCCCTGCAGCTAAAGCGCCATGTTTCAATTTGACCGAATATTGGGGCTTTCCGGGGCGTAAATCATCCAGCAGATTTGAAACACCGTCATAGCCACGCAACCAGTTTTGTAACTCCCACGATGCTTTTGAAAGCTTATTTAAATCTTGTCCGCTAAGGCGAATTTCGATGGCACGCCCTGCTGGGCCTATTTTCGGTTCTCTAAATTGCACCGTTATTACATCCGGCAAATCACCACTATTTTTACGCCATAGGCGGGTGAATTCAGCCATTTTGGTATTTCTAATTTCTGTATTGAGAAGATCAATACTGACGGTTGCTAAATGTGTACCATTTTCAGGTACATCACCATGCTTGCCATAAGTTAACTGAACATTTTTAATTAATGGTTCTGGCTCGTTTTTATTTAACTCTTCAGCGGTTTTATCTAAGGCATTTAAAATAATGCGCATTGTTTTCTCGGTATCAATCAACGGCGTACCTTGGGGTAAAAGCACTCTGGCATCAACCGTATTGCCTTCAAGATCAGGAAATGCTTTAAACTTTACTTTACCGGTTGCAATCAAACCTACCGATAACACTAACATCGCTAAGGCAAGCCCCACGGTAACATAGCGAAAACGAATGGCGAGTGCAGCAAAGTTACTCATGCCTCTACGCATACGGTTAAAAAAAGCTTCAATTTTTATCCGTAGTTTAGGTGCTTCTTTTTCATGGGTATGCGAGAGAGAATGCATTAAATGATGCGGTAGAACTAAAAATGCCTCCATTAAGCTAATCGTTAAAACAGACAGCAGAACCACCGGCAAGACACCTAAAATTTGCCCCATATCGCCTTTCATCATCAGCAAGCTACCAAATAAAAACGCTGAGGTCAGGAACGAGGCGAAGACCCCAGCAAGGACTCGTTGAGTGCCATCAATGGCTGCTTGCGTGGGTGTTTTACCTTTTTTGTATTCATGTGCGATACTTTCAGAAAGCACAATGGCATCATCCATTAAAATACCAATCGCCATAAGCAGCGCGATCATCGAAATCATATTAATGGTAACGCCGAATAACACCATCATCGCCAAACCACCGAGAAATGAAATCGGTAAGCCCAGCACAATCCAAAAGGTATAGCGCCAACTAAAAAACACAAATAAACTTAAAGCTGCTAATAACAAGCCCTGCCAGCCGTTAACCAATAATAGTTTTAAACGGTCGCTCACTTGCGTGGCTTTATCTTGGGTAATGGTTAAATGCGTGCTTTCGGGCAGTATTTGATTTTCAGTTTCGACAAATTGCTTAATCGCATTGAAGACTGTAATGGTATCGTCCGTAGTATTCTTACTCACTTTTAGAATGCCAGCGGGCTTACCGTTAAGTTCTACACGGTCCTCGCGCTTTTCAAATTTATCTACAATACGCGCAATATCCCCGAGTTTGATTTCACCACCCTTAGGTGAATTGATAATCACTAAATCAGCCAGCTCTTCGGCAGTTTTGCGCGGGTTATCAAAGCGAATTTGGTAAGATGTTGAGCTACTTTCTAACGTCCCTGCGGGTAGTTCTAGCGCTTGCGATGAAATTAAATTGGCAATATCTTGCACGCTGAGTTGATAGTTAAGCATCGCATCGGGGCTAATTAAAACTTGCAGTTGGTGAGTTGAGAAACCATCAACCGTAACAATGGGTATTTGAGGTTCTGCCAAAAGCTTATTGCGGTACTCTTCTGTTAATGCTTTTAACTCAGTGGTGCTTAGATTGTCAGAGGTAATGACAACATTGGCAACCGCGCTGATACGCCCTAGTTCTTTAATAGTGAGGTCTTTCACTTCAGCAGGGAAGTCAGAAATGCCGTCGGCAGCAGCTTTAATATCATCATAAAAAGCTTTGATATTTCCTGCTTCTTGCATCTCTAAAGTGAATATTGCCATGTTATCGCGGGCATCACATTTTTGTTCTTTAAGAAAGCTAATACCATCGGTAGCATCTTCTAAGCGGTTACAAATCGCCTCTTCAATGTCAGCGGGGTTTGCCCCAGGGTAGGCAAGTTGTACCTGAACCTTGCTAGGTTTTAATAAAGGAAAAGACTCTTTATTTAACTTTGAAATGGATGCCAAGCCGATAGCAATAATCGCCATCATTAAAATATTGGCCGCCGTAGGGTGCTTTATGAAATACTTAATCATGGCTTTTTACCTTGATTATTAACAGTATTTTCAAGCTCGCCTAAAGCCTCTTTGATGAGGTTTTTCTGAAAATCCAACGCTTCAATGACTTTAAGTGGCAAGCCTTCCATCACTGGAATTACATCGGTGATAATGATTTGTTTGCCGATTAAACCCGCATCCTTGGTTTCATCCAAGACCAGCATTTCACCTTCTTGAAATAGGATGTGTACAGGCATAATTTGCAGTACCGGTTTATCCTCCTTAATGGCAACTACATAGACTCTACCTTGATGAACCGCTTTACGTGGAACAACTAAAGTCGCTTGCGCGGGGGATAATAGTTCAACCGAGGTAAACATACCTTTAAGCAACGGCGGACGTTTCCTGGGGATTATATTTTCATACGGCTTATTGACTGCAATCACCAAACCTAAGGTATCACGCGTTGGGTCAACCGCTTCACTCATGCGAATTAACTGACCCTCCCAAATGGCAGATTCACTAGAGTCACCGACTAAACGCACACGTGCTTCAAGGTTCATATTGCTTAAAGCACCTTGAATGCCTTCGGGTGTTTTCAAGCTAATGCTTTTACCACTACCGTCGGCAAGCCCTGTAACTAATGGGCGAAATTGTTTGGTTGGGAGTTGGGCATTAATTTCTACTGCTTGTACCCCCAAGGCTTCAAACAGCAAACCACCGGCGGGGGTGAACTCGCCTTTATCAACCGAAACCGTACCGATACGTGCATCAAAAGGTAGCCGCACTTCTGTTCTTCCGAGTTTGTCTTGGCTTTGATTAACGAGTGACTTTGATTGTTTTATTTGCGCGCGAGTAGCTGCTTTGCGGCTGGCATAACTGGCTAACTTGCCTTGCACATCTTGAACTTGCTGGCGTAAAGATAATACCTTTTGTTCCTCCTTATCCAATGTCGAGCGAGCGATAAGGCGTTTATTCCATAATGACTTAATGCGATTAAGCTCTTTTAGTCCAACGTTTAAGTTTTTCTGTGACAAGTTCAAAGCACGTCGAGTACTGTTCTCTTCGGTCTCTAGTTGCTTTAAAGATGACTCACTCCCCGCCAAGCCCGCTTTACTCTGATTAAGTGAAAGCTTGTAAGTGGTGGGCTCAATGCGTAAGACAACCGTTCCTTTTTTAAGGCTTGCCCCTTTTTTAAGTTGCGGATGAATATAACTGACTTTACCGCTAACTTCTGACTTTGCCTTCAACACTGTTGTAGGCTCAACATTGCCAAATGCTAACGCTCGCGCACGAAAAGGAATTTTCTGAACGCGAATAACTTCTACCGCTTTTAAAGGAAACTGCAAGTCCTGGTGCTCAACCGCAGGCTTGTTTTTTACTTTAGTGACAACCAGTGCAACGGCAGCTGCAACAATTAATAGTAGTAGAAGAAAGCTTAGTATCTTTTTCATTTTAAGTCTCATTCTCAATATAAGTTAATACTAATATAGTGCATTAAAATGAATTGAAACTGAAAAGCCTCAATAAGTATTGAGGCTTTTAGGTGAAAAATTTAGAAATATGTTTAGAAATATAAAGAAAAGCTTACTTTCCGCAACGTTCTTTATCCGATGTTAGTATAGCGCGAACCTCTGTATCTAACTCTAAGACTTGAGTTACATAACTACTTCCCGTTTCATTTTCAATTTGTTCAGCAAATGCACGTAGGTGGTTACGCGAACCACATAATAAATTTTTGTAGCTTGCAATTATATCCGTGTGCTCTGCAGAAACATGATCCAAATGAGTGTTGATATCACGGATATCGGTTTCCTCTACTAAGGCACCTACACGTAGTGCAGCAAGGTCATCACTACCTAGGCCTTGGCTCAACAGTTCATCGTATAACGCTTGTAGCTCCTGACCTGTATAAGTATTTCGTTCTCCCGTTGAGGGATCATCAATGCCATACTTGGCCATTAATTGCTTCATTTTCTCAGCATGTTTGCTTTCGGCATTATTTGAAATATCCTGGAAAACCGTTAGGCCTTTTGCATCAAATAAGTCTAAATAAAGGTCTCTTGCGAGTTCCTCCTCTTCTCGCATAAATAATAAGCCTTCTACTTCAATCTTGCTTAAGCTTGTTTCATTTGAGGTTGAGGTTGACTCTGTAGACTCTTCGCTAGTTTCTGAACTAAACCCTGAATCAGAAGATGAGTCACCTCCGCATGCCGTTAAAAGAAGTGTTGCGCTGAATAAACTAGTTAATAATAGGTGTCTTTGTTTCATTTTTTAATTCCTTGCTGTATTAGAGAAATCTAATATACAAGAAGAACCTTAAATGAATCTGAATTTAGATTTAGTCAATATCACTCACTTTAGTTTTACTCTATATATTATTTTAAGCTTGATTTAAGCTATATTTATTATCATTAACTAGTATTAAATGACTAGGAGATAATACAAAAATGAAAATCGTAAAAATACTATCAACTGCAACACTATTATTAATATCGCAAATAAGTTTTGCCGAAGATGCAAAAACGGGTGAAGCTTTATATAAGCAAAGCTGTGCTGTCTGCCACGGGTCAACAGGTGGTATGGATATGGCGAAACGTATCGCGCCACCAATAGCAGCAGTAAGAATGCACTATATCAGCACTTATAGTGATAAAGATTCTTTTGTGCAAGCGGTATCAGGCTGGGTAGAAAAACCAGATGAAAGTAAAAGTATGATGCGCGGGGCTATTCGGCGTTTTAAAATTATGCCACCAATGTCAATACCCAAAGCAGATGCAGAAAAAATAGCAGCTTATATTTATGAAGGCGATATTGATAAACCAGAAGGTTTTGAAGATCATGTGAAAGAAATGCACGGTAAGAAAAGATCTGAAAGGCAAGACAAGAAACATGAAGGCGGCATGAAGCACGAAGGAATGAATCATAAGGGTGAAATGAAGTAGGCACTAAAGTATGCGTTTATTACTGGTAGAAGATGATCCTGAGCTTAGCCAAAACCTGCATCAGCAATTAAAACAACAAGGCTATGCGGTTGATATTGCTGATAACGGTGTTGATGCTGAGTTTATGGGCAATGAAGAGCCCTATGATACCGTGGTTCTCGATCTTGGGTTGCCACAACGCTCTGGTTTAGATGTGCTAAGAAACTGGCGGGAGCAGAATAACGCTGTTCCCGTTATTATTTTAACGGCACGCGATACTTGGCATGAGCGTGTCGATGGCTTTAAAGCAGGCGCTGATGATTATATTGGTAAGCCTTTTCATTTTGAGGAACTGCTGTTACGTATTCAAGCATTATTGCGTCGCCATCACAAATCAGTTGGCAATACTATTTCGGGTAGCGGCTTAGCATTGGATGAAGAGCGGCAAACCGTGACGTTAACCACAGGAGTAATTGCGGATTTAACAGGCACAGAGTTTCGTCTACTGCGTTATTTTATGCTAAATCCTGATAAAATACTTACTAAAACGCGCTTAATAGAACATGTTTACGATCAAGATTTTGATAAAGACAGTAACCTTATTGAAGTTTATGTGAGGCATTTACGCAAAATAATCGGTAAGGATCGCATTGTTACCAAACGTGGTCAGGGCTATACCTTTATTGAAGAAAGTAACACGAAATGAAGTCATTAGCGCATCAACTACAACTCAGTTTAGCCCTAATTTTTGCATTTATGATCATTGTTTTATTAACGATCGCCAGCACTTCCACCCAACATTTATTACAAAAATTTGCCATTT
This sequence comes from Thiotrichaceae bacterium, assembly GCA_026989335.1. Taxonomy (GTDB): domain Bacteria; phylum Pseudomonadota; class Gammaproteobacteria; order Thiotrichales; family Thiotrichaceae; genus Cocleimonas. Next base: position 10,122 of record JALSJN010000082.1, on the reverse strand, counting down.
CACGCCTCTCTCATGAAGCCGAAAACCTCCAAAAAATCATCACCAACAAACCTTTACATTTTTATACAAAGCAAACTGACCCCATTTATATAACCCCCTTATCCGGACGCTACTTTCAAATAACCCAAGGAAGTAAAGTATTGTATTCACCTTCTTTAGCTGGCTACAAACTACCCGCACATTCTGATAAGTCATTAAATGTTCAACGAAATATAGCGGGCCCTGATGGCCAACGCTTATTTATTTGGAGCAAAGCTATTGATATTTCGGGGAAACCAGCAGTACTATCAATTGCTGAAGATATGACCGAGTATAAAAAGCACCTACGTCATTTTAGAATTGCCTTTGCTGTCATTGGCATTATAGGAATGATCGCAATGCTATTACTTCAACGCTATATTATTCGCCGTTTATTTAAACATTTGGATCATACACGGCTTGAAGTTAAACAGATTGAGGCAGGCAAACTTCAGAAACTATCTGAAGATGTACCCAGTGAAATATACCCCTTGGTTAAAGAGTTTAATCACAGCATGAGTATTATGCAGCAGCGTATGGAACGCTCACGAAACTCTTTGGGTAACCTTGCGCATGCGTTAAAAACACCTCTTAGTTTATTATTACAGCAGCTAGATAAAACCAATATCAATCCTGAAAATGCAAAAAAACAAGCAGAAAGAATCCAACAACTAACTGAAAGAGAGCTCAAAAGAGCCCGTATGGCAGGCTTAGGGAATACTAAACAACGTTTTGACCCTCGCCAAGAATTACCCGTGTTAGTTGATGTACTCAAACAAGCACACCAAAAACCTGACCTTAATATCTACTATCATTTTGCCGATAACATCAGCACCTTCGGTGACCGTGAAGACATGTTAGAGCTGCTCGGCAACCTGCTTGACAATGCCTGCAAATGGGCAGATAAAACAGTTGAATGCACCATTGAAAAAGAAGCACAGAATACTTCCGTCATCATCAGCATAGAAGACGATGGTAAAGGTATCGCCAGCCAAGCTCTCGAGAAGCTCACCCAAAGAGGCACGCGCCTTGATGAGCAAACCGAGGGTCACGGTTTAGGTTTGGCAATATGTCAGGATATTGTCAAACTTTATGCGGGTAGTATTCAATTTAGCCGATCAAAAAAATTAGGCGGCTTTAAAGTTTTAATTAACTTGCCTTAACTGTTTATAACACCGCCTCTTCAGGGTACATTTTCTCAACCGTGCCACATATCAACTCATCCGGCATATAAATGACTGAGGTGTCTTTATCATCATAGTCCAAGGTATATAAAAAGTGACGAATACAGGCGAGACGTGCGCGCTTTTTATCATCTGACTTAATCACTGTCCAAGGCGCATCTGCGGTATCGGTATTAAAGAACATCGACTCGCGAGCCTTAGTATAGGCATCCCACTTGTCTAATGATTGCACATCAATCGGGCTGAGCTTCCACTGCTTTAACAAATCATGTTTGCGCGAGTGGAAACGTCTGATTTGTTCTTGCTGAGTCACTGAAAACCAGTACTTAAATAAAATCGTATCTGAATTAACCAACATGCGTTCAAACATTGGGGCTTGGCGCATAAATTCTAAATGATCATGTTTCGAACAAAAACCCATTACAATCTCAACACCACCGCGGTTGTACCACGATCGGTCAAATAAAATCAACTCTCCATTAGTGGGAAGATGCTTCACATAACGCTGAAAATACCATTCTCCTAGTTCGCGATCAGTGGGTTTTTCTAACGCGATTACACGTGCAACACGAGGGTTTAGGTGTTCGGTAAAACGCTTGATCGTGCCACCCTTACCTGCTGCATCACGCCCTTCAAAGATAGTTACTACTTTTTTATTTTTTTCTTTCAACCAAGCTTGGACTTTTAATAGTTCAATCTGGAGTGAACGTTTTTCCTTCTCGTAGTCCGCCAGCTTCATCTTTTTTTCATAAGGGTACTCACCATTAGCATAGGTGATTTTTAATAACTCTTTACCTGACATCATGGTCGATGATTTCATCACTTTACTCGCATCAGATAAGTCTTTTAGCATTGCAGCTGCTTGCTCTTTTGTGAGCGACTTTTCTACAGGCTTATTCTTTTTTTGTGCTGCTGTACTTGGTTTTTTAGCGGCGTGCATAGGTAATCTCCAATGGTTGATTAAACTCGATTAACTATATACCCGCCCACACCTGTTCTGTATGATTTATGTTAATTTTATAGAGGTAAGGAACGTGTATAATTTCTTCCACCCACGTTCCTAAAAACAAATGGCTGAACGCATACAAAAAATACTTTCCCGTGCAGGTTACGGCTCTCGTCGAGAAATTGAACGCTGGGTAAAGGCAGGTGATGTTACTGTTAATGGTGTTGTTGCAACGACTGGGCAAGCCATAGAGGAAACCGATAAAGTCGTGCTTCGTGGGCAAATCTTAAAACTTGCAACTAAATTAAAAGCAAAGCCACAAGTGCTGCTCTATCATAAAAAAATTGGTGAAATTTGTTCGCGTAATGATCCCGAAGGCCGCCCTACTGTTTTCGATAAGCTCCCCAAGTTAAGCAGTGGTCGTTGGATTCAAGTTGGCCGTTTAGATATTAATACTGATGGCTTAATGCTCTTCACTACCGATGGTGAACTTGCCAATCGTTTGATGCACCCTTCCTATGAGATTGAGCGCCAATATTCATCACGCATCTTAGGCAAGGTGACTGACGAAATACTGGAAAAATTAACTACCGGCGTGATGCTAGAAGACGGCAAAGCAAAGTTCACCCGCATCACTTTTGCAGGGGGCGAAGGCGCTAACCGTTGGTACAATGTCGCGCTTAATGAAGGCAGAAACCGAGAAGTACGACGTTTGTGGGAATCGCAAGATTTAACTGTAAGTCGCCTACGACGTATTAGCTACGGTGGAATCGAGCTAAAACGCTCGCTCAAGCCAGGTAATTATGAAAACTTAAACGTGCGCGCCATGCGCGTTTTGTATGAACGTGTAAAACTTGAATTGGATGAAGAAAACTTCTTATCTAAAACCGAATATTCCAGCCGCAAAGAACGTGACCGAAAATTTAAATATGGCAGTAAAGCCATTAAAAAATCGAAACAGAAACGTCGCTAGGTAAGTTTAAAATTCACTCTCAAACGCACCTTGATCTAACGCCTGTAAGATTTCATTTTCCAGTGGTCGGTGGTGCTGAATAATTGCTATTACTGTATCACCATTAGGGTTAGACAATGGAGTGGTTTGCTCACCCTTTGATGACGTTGCGGGTGTTGCAGTAAAAGCTTTCAGTGAAAGTGCATTATTCTCTTGCTGCATTTTTTGCAACAACCCTGATTGATAAAAGACCGTAGCGAATAAACCAAGCCCTACTAAGACAACACCCAAAACTGCCAAACCTTTTGCAACTCCCATTTTTACCTCACTTATTTATCACTTCATTTGATCTAGCTTTGTTTTTAACCCAATCCCTATACGCCCAATATTCACTCGCTAAAGGCAACCTATCTTCCGCAATAATTTTTTCGCTAAAAGCATAAAGTTCTTTAAAATATGATGATGCTTTTCTTATGTAGATGAACTGCTTTTCATCAACATAATAGGTAGATTCAAGTCCTTTTAGCACTTCGTCATAGCGAGTAAGCACCCACATACAAGCCAATGCGCTTGCTAAAATATTAATACTTGTGATCCAAACAGTTGTTTGCCCAATAATTAACATGACTAGCATCGAAGCAAACAAACCTGATGAGGCGCTAATTAGAACGGCGACTATAACTAGTTGTGATTTTCGTTTTGAATTCCCATCAATCATTAAACCTGTAAAAAGACCAAACCATATGCCAACATATAGACTAATATTGAAAAGTTCATGCTCTTTATCATAACCCAACATGAAAGCACGAAGGGTAACAGCGACCCCTAAAACAATAAGAGCAAAAATAAAACTCAAATTACTAATAAACACAGATTTTAAACGACTTTTTTTGAGCATTAACTCTTTGTTCGATAGTGGCTTATCAGCAATATCAACCAAGATAACATATTGATTATCTTTATAATCAGACATTAAACCCTCTTTTATAAGCATAAACTATTTATTCTTATATTTACTATAAAAATATAAGTTTAGCTATTAATTTTCTCTTTGTCTCGCTTATCCAATATCCACACATTCAATAAACTACCAAAAAACAAACACAAACTTAAAGCCAACATAATGATGCCATAAACTGATTCAGTTGCTGAAAAGGCATACCAAATACCTAAAAGCATATAAACAAATGCAAGCAACATCACGCCAATAAACGTATCCCTATTTCCTCTAAAAACACCACGTACAAAAAACAGTAAAGGTGTCACCAGTAATGCTATTTCAATAGACCGAGGAATATCTTGTACGGGCGTTAACCAACCATTCCAAACAATGCTTAAGATAACTAACCCAGCAATTCCTATACCCGCTAAGGCACGCCAAAAAATGGTAATATCCATCAGCCTAGCTTTTCCGCCAAGCTTGCAAGACGTGAGCCCAATGCTTTACAAAGTGACTTCTCATCATCACTCAGCGGTAAATTACTATCAGCGCCGGCAACATGTGATGGACCATAAGGCGTACCACCAGTTGTAGTCGTGAGCAACTCTGAGGCAGTATACGGCAAGCCTGAAATTATCATGCCATGATGGAGTAGCGGTATCATCATGCTCAATAGCGTTGCTTCCTGCCCACCGTGCAGACTTGATGTGGATGTAAATACCCCAGCCGGTTTGCCCGCTAATGAGCCTGATAACCATTGCCCGCTGGTTTTTTCTAAAAAGTATTTTAACGGCGCTGCCATATTACCAAAACGTGTGGGGCTACCTAATGCAAGTGCATCACAGTTTTTTAGTTCATCTAGGGTCACATAGGGAGCGCCAGACTCAGGCACCTTAGCTTCGATAGCTTCACAGGTTTCTGATATTTCAGGCACCGTTCGTAAGATTGCCTCAACATCAGCAACGCTTTCTGCCCCGCGTGCAATAAATCGTGCCATTTCAGCTGTAGCACCACTGCGCGAATAATATAAAACCAATACTTTTCTCATCCAATGAATCTCTTTTTAGCCAAAGAAAACAAAAAGTAATCAAAGGATTTCTATAATGTTTTCTATAGGGCGACCAATCGCTGCCTGACCATCTTTAACCACAATCGGGCGCTCTAAAAGTCTTGGGTGTTTTATCAACGCATCCACTAAGTCATCATCACTTAAGCTTTCATCAGCTAGATTATTATCCTTGTACTCTGCTTCGCCCTTGCGCATCAAATCGCGTGGCTCTAGCCCTAGCATATCCAATAAATCAATTAAGGTCGTTCGATCAGGTGGAGTTTCTAAGTATTTAACAACCTCTGTTTCAATACCTTTATCGCTTAAAAGCTCCATTGCAGCTCTTGATTTTGAGCAACGCGGATTATGGTAAATAGTAACTTTATCTGACATTTTTTCCTTCCTTTTAAAAAAGACCTAAAGGAACCTCTTGAATAACGCTAGTTGAATTCTGCGGGTTTACAAGGCATCAAGTCCTAGGCGTATTTTTTGAGAATGGTTACCCTTCGTAAAAAAATCACAACAACGAAATTGATGCCTTGTAAGCTCGCCCTACGGGGCAACGCCAGAACTCAGCTAGGTTATTCAGAGTTTCCTTAACTAACCATGCTAACAATAATCACTCTCTTTTTATAGTTAACTTGTATTTTAGGTCATTATAAGCGAGCATCGCTGTATGAAAAAACAACAATTATTAAGTACGCTAGCATTAACGCTTCTATCCAGTTTCACTACTGTTTATGCAGACACTGCAAAGGTTGAATCTAAACCTACTGTCAAGCCAGCACCCAAAGTAACTACAACAGAAAAGAAAGTGCCTTACAATCAAGTTAGGGACTTTTCATTCTATGATATGCAAGGTGTTACTCACAAATTTAGTGACTACAAAGGTAAATGGATTTTAGTTAATTATTGGGCAACTTATTGCCCTCCTTGTCGTGCAGAAATACCTGATATCGAAGAGTTCTACCGCAAGAATAAATCTAAGTTTGTGGTACTGGGCATGGATGCAGGGGGCTCCGATAATGCATCAATCAAAGCATTTAAAAAAGAGCTTGATATTACCTACCCTTTAATTCCCGCACAAGAAAGTACGCTACTCGCGTTCGGCGTGGTTATAGCAATCCCAACCAGTTATATTATCAACCCGCAGGGTGAAATTATCGATAAGTATGTGGGCTTGATTACTTATGATGACTTGGATTTCAATGTTAATCCGCAAAATTTCATTAAAGAAAAGTAATGCTTAACGATTAAAGTACGAGCAATAAAAAAGCCCTCATCTGAGGGCTTTTTTATTGGCAACTCGAAGTATAAAACTACTTCAAACGAATCGCTTGGCCTGGGCTAATGGTATAAGCCGGAGCCTGTAGATTATTTAACTTGATAATATCTTTCCAGTAAACACCTGTTTGGCGCATAATTTCAAAAACGGTATCGCCTTTCTTTACGATATAAGTCTTACCGTTAGATTTACCACCGCCATTACTGCTACTGACATAGGTCGTATTGGTGTTCGTTGATGCAGAGCTACCACCTGAGTACGTTGTTGGGTTATAAGGCTTATAGGTTTTCTGCTGATAGCTACCCGTGTAAATACTTTTATTGCTAGTACTTACGTTGGTTGTTGATGTACTAGTATTTGCAGCTGCGCCTGTTTTATTCGTTCTACCGGCAGAACTATAATCATAGTATGTTGCATTAGTACCCGTATCATAGTTTGTATTTTGTTGCTGCGCTCGTGGTTGTCCGCCACCACCTTGTTGCTGTTGACGCTTCCAACGGTCTACATACCATTGCTGTGAATGCTGACCCGCTGGACGATAAGGCTTAGTTGCTGCTGGTGCTCGATAAGGTCTTGGGGCTGCTGGCTTATAAACACGTGGCGCTTGTGCAGTAGCTGTTGCTCTTGTCGCATTTGCTGCACAAGGCGCACAAGTTGATGCACGTTGCTGGCTAAATAAACCACGACGGCGGCTACCGCCATCATCACTTCTTACTTGGCTTCCACCACTTGCTTGTGATGACCCACCACCTTCAAAGGCATCCCCATCAGCGGCAGCTCCGCCACCTCTAAAACGACTACAGCCTGTTGCCATTAAAGCTACTAACGACGTAATCACTAATAATTTAATTTTCTTATCCATAAAAAACACCTTCGATTCATCCATTTATTTTAGTTTGTTTGTATCAGGTATCGAGAGAACCAATGTAGATAAACATTGGTGTTAAGTATTTAGAAATTATCAAACTAGATAATAATAAAGTACTTAAAGAATTATCCCCATAACCCCAAATTTTCAATGAATAGTCCCAACTATTCATAAGCCCTGTTTACAATAGGTGCCACTTACACGAGCAACATACTGTAACTTGCAGTTTATATCACAAAACAATACTGATTTGCACTCTTTTACAGCATTAGTTTTTGATATTTTAATCCAAACCATCTAATTTTAAAGGTTTTTTTATACTTTTTTCAGTAAAAAACTTAATACCTCTGTACCCGATAACACAATTGCGGTCACAATAAGCCCCGATATAACCACACCTAAGGATACCGCCAAGAAACCTTTACGTTTTTCAATACCAAATACCCATGCTGCAAAGCTACCTGTATAAGCACCTGTTACGGGTAATGGAATCATTACAAAAACCATTAACCCCCAAAACCCCCACTTTTCTAAGTTATCGCCTACTTTACTACGCGTGCGCACTACGATTTTTTCAAATAGGTTGGCATACCAATCCATTTTACTAAATAAATCATGGAAAAAACCCATAAATAAATATACAAAAGGAAACGCCAAAAGATTCGCCGCCACACACATCAAGTAGGCAGTCACAGGATTAATACCATTGAGTAGCGCATAAGGAATCCCCCCGCGCAGCTCAAAAATTGGCATCATGCTTAAGATAATTGAATAAATGTAATCGTTCATAGGAGATTAGGTTTCAGTTGGAATTAGCCATCATGATACCGTAAAGTTACTTAACTTGAGCTTACCAAAGGCACAAAAACTACAGATTCAAAATTCTCTACAGAATACTTAGCATCGCTGGTACGCGTCACGAGTTGTAAAGTCTGCTCACTCTTTTGAGCACCCACTGGAATCACCAAACGCCCACCTATTTTTAACTGTTGAATCAGCGCATTAGGAATTTCATCCGGTGCCGCAGTTACCATAATTGCATCATACGGTGCAGCCTCTTGCCAGCCCCAACTACCGTCACCTAAATGGGTGCGTATATTACGGTAGCCAAGTTTGTACAACAAATCACGACCCTGCCGATAAAGCTCTGGTATCACTTCGACGGTATGTAAATCTTTAACTAAGCCACCTAATACAGCTGCTTGGTAAGCAGAACCTGTTCCCACTTCCAACACATAGTCGAGTGGGCCACTTTCTAGTAACAGCTCTGTCATTCGCGCCACTATAAAAGGTTGTGAGATGGTTTGCCCGTGGCCAATAGGAAAAGAAGCATCTTCGTAAGCGCGAGTTGCCATCGCCTCATCAACAAATAAATGACGAGGCACTAAACTCATTACCCGCAATACTTGCACATTTTTAATACCCTTTTGTTTTAAACGCGAAATTAAGCGATCACGAGTTCGTTGTGAAGTCATCCCAACGCCTTTAATATCTTGCTCGGTAATGCTATTTATAGCGCGCAAAGCCAATCTCCCAATGTATCAATCGAGCTATACCGCGTTAAATCTATATGCAGTGGTGTCACTGAAATGTATTGATTTTGAATCGCATAAAAGTCCGTGCCCTCACCCGCATCCGCCTCTTCTCCCACAGGGCCTACCCAATAGATTTCATCACCACGCGGGTCTTTGGTTTTTATCACTGGCTCTGCTTTATGCCGTTTGCCTAAGCGGGTAACTTGAAAGCCTTTAATAGCTTGCCAAGGTAAATCAGGTACATTTATATTTAAAATTGTAGCGGTACTATCATTATTATCTAATTGTAAATCTGAAAGATTCTTTAACAACGTCATCACAGCCTGCGCACCACTGCTGTAATGCTGGGGTTGATAAGATGCCATCGAGACAGCCATCGCCGGCAAACCCAAATTACGCCCTTCCATCGCTGCTGCAACCGTACCCGAGTAAATTACATCATCCCCCATATTTGCTCCGGCATTGATGCCCGAAACAACAATGTCTGGCGTGACGTTATCATCATACAAACCTGTCAGTGCGAGATGTACGCAATCTGTCGGTGTACCATTTACACTGTAAAACTGCTCACCTCGCTCGGTAATCCGCAAAGGTGTCTCTAAGGTCAATGAGTTACTCGCACCACTTCTATCACGGTCAGGCGATACGGTTAGTACCGTATTATGCTTAGAAAGCTCATCACGCAGCACATTAATACCTGCGGCGATAAAACCATCATCATTACTCAATAAAATATTCATTTTTTTGTTAATCTATCAACATGGATAAAAAAGCACTCAAAGCCTTAAAAAAGGAACTCATAAAACAACAAAAGGCAGAGAAAATAGCCAAACGCTCTGCAAAAATTCATGAGGCGCATGATACCTGTGAAGCTGACATTTTTCGAGAGGCAATGTCAGGCGTTGCTCCGTTAACTCAAAATAACACCCGCCATGACTTAGTAAAACCCAAGCTTAAAGCACGCCAAAACCAACACGAAACCTTATTTGAAGAGGAGATGCTAGTTCACGACACCCTTTCAGATGAGCTAGAAGTTACCGAGGTGGAATCTGAAGAAATACTTAGCTTTTGCCACAGCGGTATCCAAAAGTCAGCTTTCAAAAAGCTCCGAACAGGATCTTACCGAATATCTGATGAGCTTGATCTACATGGCTGCAACCTCAAACAAGCCAAACAAATCTTGCTATATTACTTACAAGAAGCCGTTCAATTTGAAGGTTGCTGCGTGAGGATTATTCATGGTAAAGGGCATCGTTCAAACAATAATAAGCCCGTTTTAAAAACAAAAGTTAATCATTGGTTAATTGAGCATGAGCGCGTGTTAGCCTTTCACTCAGCTAAAGCAA
>JALSJN010000081.1 GCA_026989335.1 Thiotrichaceae bacterium | reverse complement strand
TTCGATTGATATAATGACGCGTGGACAAACACCACCCAATCCTTCCGAACTATTAATGCATGATTACTTTAAAAAATTACTCGAGCTACTGTCTGAAAACTATGACTTAGTCTTAGTTGACTCTCCGCCTGTTCATGCCGTTACTGATCCCACAATAATCGGTGCCCACGCAGGTGTTGTGTTTATGGTAGTTCACTCTGAGCGCCATTCGATGAAAGAGATTGAGCACGCAGTCAATATACTCTCTAATAATGGTGTAGATACCAAAGGCTTTATCTTTAATAGTTATGTACCTAAGGCTGCCACTTATGGCTATGGCTATGGCTATAATTCTTATTACAGTGATTATAAATAAATTGCACGCAAATAATTTAACACTATCACGCCAATCAAGTAGAATGGAGTGATGACGAGGAACCTTAAAAACACATTACAATCAAAGTCTCGCGCTAAAAAGCGCCTTATTTTAGTGGCGTTAGATGCCTTAATCATCCCGATTGTATTATTTTTATGCTTCTCATTACGCTTTCAGGAGCTTTATAATCCAACTGAAAGCAATGGCTGGCTGATTTTCCCACTAGCAACTTTAATTGCGTTACCTATTTTTCTTAAACTGGGTTTATACCGTGCCGTATTACAACACTTTCGTAGCCAATCAATATTAACCATTATTGGAGCTACGTTACTATCCACCGTGGTCTGGGTGGGAATTGTAAACTTACTTCACTTGGCTGAAATACCCGCATCCGTTGCACTTCTTTACTGGCTTGCTACCTCAACATTAATCATTTTAACGCGCTTGATTGCCCAAAGCTGGCTATACGGATCATTATCGAAATCAACCACGGGTAAAAAAGTATTTATCTATGGCGCAGGCTTAGCTGGTTCACAATTAGCCAAGGTCATTGAATCAGACCCTGAATATTCACTACTCGGCTTCATTGATGATGACCCAAACTTAAAAGGCATGAATATTCTTGGCTCAAAGGTGTACTCTTCACTTCAGTTCGATAAGCTTAGCGATAAAAACTCCATTGATGAGATCATCCTTGCAATGCCTTCAATTGGACGAAAGAAACGACAAAGGATCCTCAAACGTTTAGAAAACCTTCCTATCGTTCTTCGTAGTGTACCCTCTTTCTCTGACCTTGCTAGCGGCAAGTTAAGCACTTCTGACATCAAAGAAATTGATATTGATGACTTACTAGGTAGACAGGTAATTAAACCTGATGAGTCGCTTCTACCCGCCAATATTAAAGATAAAACCGTCATGGTTACTGGTGCAGGTGGATCTATTGGTTCAGAGCTTTGCCGCCAAATAATAAGTCTATCGCCGAAAAAACTTATCTTATTAGAACAAAGTGAATTTGCGCTTTACCAAATAGAACAAGAGCTGGAAGAAGTTTTAGACAAAAATAATTTATCGGTAAAAGTTGATAAGATTTTAGGTTCCATCACTAACCCTATTTTACTAAAACGATTATTTAACAAAAAATCGGTACAAACCATTTATCACGCGGCAGCGTATAAACATGTACCCCTTGTTGAAGGAAACCCCGTTGCTGGTTTAAGCAATAATATTTTTGGCACGCAGCTTTTAGCTCAACATGCTTTAGATGCGAACGTTGAAACCTTCATCTTAATTTCGACCGATAAAGCCGTTCGTCCGACCAATGTAATGGGTTGTTCTAAACGTGTAGCTGAGCTGGTACTCCAAGCATTTGCTGATCAAAAAAATTGTAACACCACTTTTTCAATGGTTCGTTTTGGTAATGTTTTAGGCTCATCTGGATCTGTTGTCCCTAAGTTTCGCCAACAAATAAAAGAAGGTGGCCCGATTACAGTAACGGACAAAGAAATCACCCGATTTTTTATGTCGATACCCGAAGCTGTTCAATTAGTTATTCAAGCAGGGGCTATGGCTAAAGGCGGAGAAGTCTTTGTGTTAGATATGGGTGAATCAGTCAAAATAGTAGACCTTGCTAAAAAAATGATTTCGCTTGCAGGCCTGAGTATTAAAGATATACAAAACCCAGACGGTGATATTGAAATCAAATACTCAGGGCTGCGCCCTGGAGAAAAACTCTATGAAGAGCTATTAATTGGCGATAATGTAAGTCAAACTCAACACGAGCGCATCATGCAAGCTAACGAAGCATTTATTGAGAAATCAAAGTTAAGTATGCACTTAGAAAAATTGCAACTAACTATGTTAAATTCTGATGCCGCTGACATCAGAAAAGAACTAGCTCAATTCGTTGATGGTTATAAGCCTTGGGTTGAAAACTAATTCAACATTACAGCTAAACGTCCACTAGTAACAATTAGTTCATCATAAAAAGACTATTCGCCGATAAATATTTCCTTTTACCCCCCAAACTCTGTAATATTTCGCCTCATTTTATCCGTTATATTACGCCAAGCTTAGAGGTAGCAATGACACAATCAGCATCCGATAAAATTACAACACTAAGCCTTATAAAAAAGAAATTACCCTCGCTTATCGTATTTATTGCTATAGCAGCGTTCTTAGCCTCTGTGGCACCCTCAATCCAAGTTGCTTGGGTCGTTATTTTATTAGTCCTCACAATCTATCTATTTGCTTTTGAAGTGGTTGATGTTGATATAGCAGCCATCAGCGTCATGGTTTTACTTGGTTTAAGCAGTTTGTTCTTTCCTATTATGGGGCTTGATGAGGCACTGGTTGACCCAAAACATTTATTTGATGGATTTTCCAGCAATGCAGTGATGTCAATTATAGCGGTCATGATTATCGGCGCGGGTTTGGATAAAACCGGCATTATGACCAAAGTAGCTGCCTTTATTCTGAAGGTTGGCGGCACATCAGAAAAACGCATCATTCCTATCATCTCAGGTACAGTAGGTTTCATATCCTCATTTATGCAAAATGTTGGGGCAGCCGCGTTATTTTTGCCGGTGGTTGCACGAATTTCTGCACGTTCTGGTGTACCCATGTCTCGCCTGCTTATGCCGATGGGCTTTACGGCTATTCTTGGAGGAACGATGACAATGGTGGGTTCATCGCCACTCATTTTATTGAACGATTTAATCCAAACATCCAACACGGCACTCCCTGCTGATCAGCAAATGGAAACATGGGGCTTATTTTCGGTCACTCCTATTGGCGCACCACTGATCATCGTAGGGATTTTATATTTCGTACTTGCAGGTCGTTTTTTTTTACCCAAAGGAGGCGAAGAAAGCAGCACTAGTGGCTCTGACACCATGGAGTATTTTGAAAACCTCTACGGCTTTAAATACAAACTCTTTGAGGTCGTTGTGCAAGACGATAGTAAACTGATCGGCAAAAAACTTGATGAAGTTGAGTATCGCTATGGAATAAGAATTATTGCCAGCAAGCTACAAGGGCTTGAAACAAAAATTGGTCCTGGTGCGTTAAATCGGGATACGGGCTTTACTGCGGGTATGGTTTTAGGTGTGGTCGCAGAACCTGATGACCTTGATGAGTTCGTCACGAACTGTAAGTTAAAACGTCGTAAAGAGTTACGGTCTTTTTCTGAGGCTTTATCGAATAGCAAAGCTGGTGTTGCTGAATTAGTCATTCCTCCAAATTCAAATCTCATCGGCAAATCTGCAAGAGATATTTGGTTAAGAAAAACATATGGTTTAGCCATGGTCAGCATCTATCGTGGTGGAACCACACTTCATGATAAAGATCATGATATTCGCGCCCTCCCACTTAAGGCAGGTGATACCTTGGTTGTTCACACCACGTGGGATACGCTAGCGCGTTTAAAAGAAGACAAAAACTTTGTTGTAATTACAACTGAGTTTCCACACGAAGAACTTCGCCCACAGAAAATTGGCTGGGCACTCACCTTTTTTGCTATTGCTTTAACGATGGTTCTCTTTACCGATATTCGATTATCCATTGCGCTGCTCACAGGCGCACTAGGCATGATTTTATCGGGTGTATTAAGCATGGATGAAGCCTACGAAGCAGTCTCATGGAAAACCGTGTTTTTACTCGCCAGCTTGATACCGCTTGGTCTTGCGGTAGAGCAATCAGGCACAGCAAAATGGATTGCAGATCAAACTCTCGTCGTCGTAGGCGATATGCCAATCTGGGTCATACAAACTGCTATTGCAATACTCGCAACCTTCTTTACGCTAGTTATGTCTAACGTGGGGGCTACGGTTTTATTAGTGCCACTAGCGGTTAATATTGCCTTAGGCGTAGGTGCAAACCCTGCAGTATTTGCACTAACTGTCGCTATTGCTACATCTAATTCTTTCTTAATCCCTACTCACCAAGTGAATGCTTTAATTATGGGGCCAGGCGGTTATCGCGTAGCTGACTTCATTAAAGCTGGGAGTATTATGACTATTCTATTTTTAGTTGTAATGATCGGCATGATGAATATCATTTTTTAAAAGGAGCTTTTAAAGAAAGTGTAAAAAAGTTCCAAGTACCCTCATCATGTCACTTGATACCATTCATCGGTAGTTTTATAGTTTAGAGCTTATTAACCCATAAAATCTAGCTATGAATAAACTTGTGCAACTACTCATTTACACACTTCTCCTTTTTATTCTTTTCTCTTGTGGCGGCGGCGGCAAAAACAGTAATAACGAAACAACTGACAACGGTGTCAAAATTGCCATAATCGGTGACCAAAGCATCAGCGATAATGCGCACAAACTGTTAAAAATGATCAAAGATGAAGGCGCAGAACTGTTAGTTATTAACGGTGACTTTGATTACAAAAATAACCCCGCTGCTTGGGAAAAAATGCATGATGAAATTTTAGGGCCTGACTTCCCTATTATCGCCGTAGCCGGAAACCATGATGCCGATGATAGCTGGGAGCTGTGGCAAGAATACCAACGTATCACCGCAGACTGGGATGCGAACCCTCATTTATCTTGCACTGGAATACCAGGAGAACAAAGTACCTGCCTTTACAGAGGCATTAAAATAGTTTCAGTCTCGCCCAACCAATTTGATTACGACCATGTCAATTATATCAATAAAGCGCTTGATGGCGACAACGCATGGAAAATTTGTGCATGGCACAAAAACATGAACAAAATGCAAACTGGCGGTAAGCTTGATGAAACTGGCTGGGGTGTTTATGAAGCGTGTAAAGAACAAGGGGCATTGATTACTACTGCTCACGAACACGCCTATGCACGTAGCTATTTATTCAGCGATATTGAGCACCAAGTCATCGCTGATAACAACCCTAAATCTGCTAAATTAAGCCGAGGAAAAACAATTGTAATTCTTTCTGGCTTAGGCGGAAAATCATCGCGCCCTTTACAACGCGATGACAATTGGTGGGCGCATCGTGAGAATGCTAACACGGGAGCTGTAGCAGGTGCTCTGATCTGTAGCTTTGGAAAAACCAGCAATAAAGCAGATTGTTATTTTAAAGACATTAAAAAAGGTGTTGTTGATACGTTTACCTTAAGGAAGCCCTGAAACAAGTCCCATGAAATTCTGTAATCCTCTAAGGCATTATGGGACTTTTTCAGGCTTTCCTTAACAAAATAAACCAAAGCCTAAACTTCAAATCTAAGCCTCTTCTTCATCCTTAGTAAATAAACTGATTGCCACTAAGATGACTGCGCCTATATTAATCGCAATATCCGCCACATTGAATGTTGCGAAATGACCATTGTGTAAGAAAAACACATCCCAATCTGCATATACATCTATAAAGTCAATCACACGACCGTACAAAGTACGGTCGATCAAATTACCCACAGCGCCGCCCAGTATTAATGACAAGCCTATTGCCAAACCAGTCTCATGCTTTTTTAAACGTGCCAGCCAAATAAGAATCACAATACTCACAACCGTAGCCAAAATAACAAAAAACCAACGTTGCCAACCACCTTGATCACTTAAAAAACTAAAAGCTGCGCCGTAATTGTAAGCCAACGCAAAGTTAAGGTGCGCCGTCACCTCAAAAACATCTTTGCCAAGTTCAAGATTAGCCTCAGCCATCCACTTTGTAATTTGGTCGATAAAAATAATAACAAAGGTAATCCACAACCATTTTAGTTGTGGGCTACGTGATTTATCATTATCCAAGCTATCAGAATCGTCTGGCGTATTATTGCTAGAATCAAGCATAACTACGTTCCTCGCCAGTACCTGCCACATTTTCGACACAGCGACTACACAATTCGGGGTGCTCAGTATCACTACCGACACTTGACTGGTGGTGCCAACAACGCACACACTTCTCAGCTTCTGATGCTTTTACACTTAGCCATATGCCACTAGCACCTTCTGCCTCGATTGCTTCAGCAGGCTTGTTATCAGCTGTTTCTACGCTTGCGCCAGAAGTTATCAAAACAAAACGAAGCTCTTGCTCAAGCTTGCTAAGTGCATCGAAAGTATCACCAGACGCATAAACAATCACATCAGCATTAAGTGATGAACCGATAGAGCTGTCTTTACGCAACTGCTCTAACTGTTTACTAACAGCAACACGTACTTCAAAAATATTAGCCCAATCAGATTCTGTTAACGCCTCGTTATCACCTAGCTCAAATAACTCCTCGTACCATTGTGTTAGCAAGACATAATCAACAGGTTTTTCACCATCGCTATACATCGAATCCCAAATCTCTTCACTGGTAAAACTCAAAATCGGATACATCCAACGAACCAAGGCTTGCAAAATATGATACGAAGCTGTTTGCGCTGAACGACGTGCTAATGAGTTTGCAGGCATGGTGTATTGGCGATCTTTGGTGATATCCAAATACAAGCTACCCATATCTATTGAGCAGAATTTTAAAATTTCTTGATACACCAAATGAAATTGCATATCTTCATAGGCTTTGACGATAATCGCTTGTGACTTAGCCGTTTTATCCATTGCCCAACGGTCCAATGCCAACATATCTTCTGGCGCGACCAAATCCGTTGCGGGGTTAAAATCGCTGGTATTAGATAACAAGTAGCGCGCAGTATTACGGATGCGACGATAGGCATCTGCCGAGCGTTTTAAGATTTCATCCGATACGGTAATTTCACGTGAGTAATCTGATGATGAGACCCACAAGCGCAAAATATCCGCACCTAAGTTTTTCATCACTTTAACAGGGGCAATGCCGTTACTATCAGACTTCGACATTTTCTTGCCTTTTTCATCCACCACAAAGCCATGTGTTAATACATTTTTGTATGGCGCTCTGCCATGCATCGCCGATGACGTTAGCAAAGATGAATGGAACCAACCACGATGCTGATCTGACCCTTCTAAATACATATCAGCGGGCGAATACAAATGATCTTCCCGATCTAGCACTGAGAAATGTGTAGTACCCGAATCAAACCAAACATCTAAGGTATCCGTGGTCTTCTCATAATCACTGTCATCATCACCAATTAAATCTTCTGAGCTCATACGATGCCAATATTCGATGCCTTCTTGCTCAATCCCTTTTGCAACCGTTTCCATAATTTCCAAGGTCTTAGGATGAAGCTCTTGTGTTTCACTGTGCACAAACAAGGGAATCGGCACACCCCAAAAACGCTGCCGCGAGATACACCAATCGGGGCGTGTTTCAATCATTTTAGAAATACGACTTTCTCCCCAGTCAGGCACCCAATTAACATCTTTAATGCTTTTAAGGGCTGTGTCTCGCAAGCGCTGTTTATCCATACTAATAAACCACTGCGGTGTTGCACGGAAGATGATGGGTGTTTTGTGTCGCCAACAATGCGGATAGCTATGATTGATTTTTTCGTGGCAAAGCAAACTCCCGTTTTCAGCAATCTTAGCCAAGACGGTTTTATTGCCACCATAAACAAACTGCCCACCCACAAGCTCAACATCTTCAAAGAAGTGACCATCATTGCCAAGCGGATTAATGACTTCTAAGTTATATTTTTTAGCAACGATATAATCGTCCGTACCGTGCGCTGCGGCCGTATGAACGGCACCTGTGCCACCTTCTGCGGTTACATGTTCTCCCAAGATAATCGGTAGTTCACGATCATAAAAAGGATGTTTAAGCATTAAACTCTCAAGATTAGAACCTTTACACGTGCCAAGCACGCCTTGGTTTTCTAGCTCATAGCGCGCTAATGCTGCCTCGTGCAATGTTTCTTCTAAAACAAGCGCACCTTTCTCTGTCTTGATTAACAGGTAAGTAAAATCTTCATTCAGTGTTACTGCCATACTGGCTGGCAATGTCCAAGGCGTGGTTGTCCAAATGACTAAGTGAATATCATTCACTTGCTCTTTATTGGATACACCGAATTTTGAAGCTATTGCACTTTGATCAACGGCTAAATACCTGACATCAACAGAATCAGAAACCTTATCTTGATGTTCAACTTCAGCTTCCGCCAATGATGAACCACAATCTAAACACCAGTTAACAGGCTTCTGCCCTTTGATTAAATGCCCTTTCTCAACAATTTTACCGAGTGAGCGAACAATGTCAGCTTCGGTTTTAAAATTCATCGTTAGATAAGGATCATCCCACTCTCCCAATACACCCATGCGGATAAAGCCTTCTTTTTGTTGCTCAACTTGCTTGCCCGCATATTCACGACAAAGTTTACGGAATTCGGTGGCATCGACTTTCTGCCCAACTTTGCCAACTTTCTTTTCGACCACGGCTTCAATCGGCAAACCATGACAATCCCAACCGGGTTTATAAGGCGAGTCAAACCCTGCCAAGGTTTTACTTTTAACCACAATATCTTTTAAGATTTTATTAATCGCGTGACCAAGGTGTAACTCACCATTCGCATAAGGAGGACCATCATGCAAAATATATT
>JALSJN010000080.1 GCA_026989335.1 Thiotrichaceae bacterium | reverse complement strand
ATAAAAATGTTGTTTAAAGAATTATTAAAAAATACTGGGCTCTCAAATCGAGAGTCCGCCGCGTTTTTAAAAGTATCCGTTGACACGGTCAAGAGCTGGGCATCTGGACGGCGCACATGCCCGCAAGGCGTTTTAATAGAGCTTTGCAGCTTAATTGAAAAACAAAAAATTTGTGCAAAAAATGTTATCAACATAATAAAATTTAATGCGGATGTAGAAAATTATGAGCTTGGCTTTTGTTGTGATGATGATGAAGCACAACGCTTAGGCTTTCCATTTAAAAGCGCACATGATGCAGTTTTAAGAATGGTTTTGCTGGATTTAAAATATTACGATATTTTAAAAATAAAATTAGTTCCGCGCGGCTCTACTTTGCCCACCGCAGCCGCAGAAATATAAATTTTCTCATAAATTTTCTCATAAATTTTCTCATAAATTTTAAAGATAAAACCCTTTATAGAAATTTGCTTTATAGGAAATGCACCCGCGCCCTTGTTTTATTTTTAAAATAGTTCAGGCTTTATGAAGTTATTATTAATCTTAATTATTTTGAATTATTTTTGATTTTATTTTAAGCCACATTAAGAAAACACTGTAAGTTGTTGATGTGTAAAGGTAATTATTTTTAGAAAGATTGAAAAATAATCAGTGGATTAAGAAAAGGCTGTAAGTGCTTGATATCGTTGGGTAAATTGATGATGAAAAAAATTTACATAAATGATTTTTTTATATTAATAAAAAAATTAAAGTTATTGATTTTATTAGGTTTTTTTATGTTTCAAAGTATTTATTATTTAAAATAGGGGTACCCTTCCTATATCTTCTTATTTACTAGAAAGAGAAAGCCTAAGAGCGTGAGAGCGGGGGGTAAAATAAATAAAAACAATTTCGATACGCACTTTATTTAGTTAAAACAAGGGGTTAAGCCTTAAATCTTTTTTTTAAGCCGTTTATTTAATAGCTGTAAGCCTTGATGGATAAGGTTTTATTTTATTTTTATGACTAAATTCCTAGAAAATCGTATCGAAATTCATTTTATTCAATGATATCAATGAGTTGCGAGGTGCGAACATTCAATTCATTTTAAATAGAACATCAATTTACTCAATTAAATCAATAACTTAAAAATCAGGGTTAAAGTAGAATCTCAACAGAAATGCACTTTGCTCAATGATATCAATGAGTTATTCAACAATCTATTTAAATTCATTTTAAGTAGAAATTCATTTTATTTAATGATATCAACAACTTAAAAATCATAGTTAAAGTAGAACCATAGAAGAGGGCGGGGCTTGTTCACACACATTGTTAAAACTATAAACATTCTATCGTTTCTGTCGCTTCTATCGTTTCTATCGTTTTTATACCCACATTCAACAGTATCAATGCCAGTATATAGCCATGCACTAACAATATAGCCTTAAATCGATTTTAAGCTATGCTACAGGCGTTTTAATAGCTATCAGGTACTTTGTGCCATAAAACATATTAGAACACACTCAACGACCCTTAAATGTACGGTGTTATAATACCAGTATTACTAATGTTCTATGAATGTTCCTTAATGTTCTATGAATGTTCTTATGTGTGAGAATTAAGGTGTTATGCAAAGAAAATGATCATGCCCCCCCCATAACCCCTCCGATCGCGCTATACCACCACAACAAACTATTTTTCAACCCCAACTGTCCCATATTATATATACCCCCTCTTCACTGTCCCATATCGTTTACAATGTTGTTGCGCTGAATATTTTTATTGATTGACATTGTGTTTGTTTGGTTTTATTATATAGTCACCTTGTCCTTTACTGAGTGGGTGAGATTCTGGGTTATATGCTAGTGGCTTGGGATTTCACTTTTTTGGAGCGTAGCGCACATGTTTTGGGGTCATGGATTCGAATTCTCTCGTTCCGACCAATATTTCCTTTTTGATTTACTTTTTGATTTACTTTTTGATTTACTTTTATATTGTTCTTGAGTTTTTATAATATTCGCGCTAATATGTCCCATATTGTTTATTATAACATTCACATTGGTTGTTAGTTTTTATGGTTAAAGAGTCTAAATATGACAACAGGGTAAAGTATGATGCATCTCGTGATGTTCTTATTTTTAGTGTTGCAAGTTCTGGTCGTCAGAGGGTTGTTCCACTTGGCGATCATCCTGAGTTGGGTGTTGCTGTTAATAATTGTGTAGATATTGACGTTGATGGTTTTGTTGATGATAGGGTTTTATGGTCTAAGGTTGGTTATGACAATTTAGATCATATGCTTGAATCAAAGAAAGATGAGTTTGGCTTGCGTGAGGTTGAGGTTCGCGGTGGTATTAAGGGTAGACCGCCTAAGGAGACGCGTTTAGTTTCTCTTAAGAATGCTTATAATCCATTAAGGAATGCTGCGCTAACTATAAAGTCAAGTGACAAGACTTTTGGTCGTAATTGGCGTGTTTTAGCTAATGATATCTCTATCATTGCGAAGGAGATGTCTGAAGGTGACAAGTCTGCTGGCTATCAATTTTTACTTGCCCATGTCATGGTTTTGGACGAGATATTCAACAAGCTGGCTAGGGCTGCTGCTGATGCAAAAAACACCACTGAGCTGTCACGTATTTTAAACTTGGCTTTATCGGCGCAGCGTCAGAGTAAGAATTGCATGGATACGTTGATAAAGCATGAGCCTTCTTCCCCTGAGGTTGAGAAGGCTGTTGCTGTTGAGCAGCGCAAAAATGAGGCTGTACTTGATAGCATACATGATTATGAGCGTGTTAGGGTGGAGAGTGACAAGGAATTTGATGGTTACAGTCATTTCAAAGATGTAAATTCCTTATCACGTGAAGAGGCTTTGGATTATGCTGAGAAGCGTGGGACTAATCGTTATAATTTAGAGTTTATTAAGAAGGTAACCAGCATTTATGAAGTTGATGATATTGATGATATTGATGATATTGAATCTAATGATTTAGAGGAACAGCAAGTAGGAAATGAAGTTGATGGGTGATTATGTTATTATAGATGACGATGATGATGATATTATTGATGATAGTGGCAAGTGGGGTGTTTCTCCTATTGCTGAGAAGAGCGCACTTGATGATGTTCGCAAGGGCATGGCTGATGAGTTATCGCGGGCATTACCTGAGATAAAGACGCTTATAGCTGAAGGTGGCAGTGCTGAGGATTTGGCTAAGAAGGTTGCGGGCATAGCTCAATTTAAGTTAATAAAGGATATGTTCTCTGATGATGAGCGCTTATCTCAGGCTGCGGCTGAGAAGATTTTAGACAGGGCGCATGGTAAGGTTGCTTCTACATCTGCTCCTGAGAGCAAGGTTACTGTTAATGTTATAAATGCTAATGATGCTGATGAGGTTAGTCAGTTAGCTCGTGTTTGGGCGTTTACTGAGGAGTTACACAAAAGGAAGAAGGCGGGGACTGATGATGCTGATAGTGTGGAGGTTAGTGAATAATGTCTTGCAAGCCTGTGCATACTGATAGCATCTCCCGTATTCTTGAGCTTAGGCGGCGTGGCATGTCATATCGTGACATTGCCAAGCATACTGGCGTTCCAAAATCTACTGTTTTCCGCATGTGTAAGGGCGAGAGGGTTTGTGACCGTAAGCTTTTAAATGATTTTGCAATAAAAGGTTAAATTGGACTGATGGATTTTAGTGAGAGATTAGACCTTTTAAATTCCATGTCTCATGACGAGATAAACGAATTAGCTATTATTGTTAACGAGACTATGGCTAATGTTAAGTTTATTCCTTTTCCTGGAACGCAAACTCGTGCTTACTTCTCTGAAGCTGATATATTGTTATACGGTGGAAAGCCAGGGGGCGGAAAACGTATTCATACAGAGCAGCTCGTTCCTGTCCCGTTATCAACTGATGTAAGTGGTTATAAAAAGCATGGTGATTTATCTGTGGGTGACTTTGTTTATGGTGCTGATGGTTTACCGAAGCGTGTTTTGCAGGTTCATCCGTTGTGTCATAAGCCTGATGCGTACGAGGTCGGGTTTTCTACTGGCGAAGTTATTAAGTGTGATGGTCAACATCTGTGGGAAACTACTGATTTGCAACCAGAAAAAAACATCTTAACAGCATTGGATATAAAAAGGACTCTTAAAGAAAACGGCAAACTTAATCATTCTGTAGCTACTGTTGTTGGCTTGGCTGGTGACCATGTAGATTTACCGATAGACCCGTATCTTTTTGGCTTATGGCTTGGCGATGGCTCTTGTAATGAGGGCGATATATGTATGGTCAAGTTAAGGGATTTAGGCGTTCTTATGGATAAGCATATACCAAGCATGTATTTGAGGGCTGGTATTGACCAGCGCAAGGAATTGCTACGCGGTCTTATGGATGCAAATGGCACGTGCAATGCTGTTGGTTGGTGCGAGTTGGATTTTAGTAATCGTAGATTATCACATGATTCTCTTGATTTAATAAATGGGCTTGGTGTTAAGGCAAGTATTAGCAAGATAGCTTTATCAATGGTTAATAAAGACTATAAGGACTTTTACAAGATGAAGTTCCTTCCTGATTTCTATGTGTTTAAGTTAGAAAGGAATCTTAACAAACAAAGACCCCTTAATAAGAAGCGGATTGTTTCTAGCAGAGCAATTATTTCTGTTTCTAAATGCTCACCAGTGCCTATGAATTGTATTACTGTTGATGGTGGTCTATATTGCCTTGGTGGGTCGTATATTGTAACTCATAATTCCGCGCTCATAGCGGGTTTGGCTATACAGGAGCATACAAGATCATTGTTGGTTCGGAAGAATCACCTAGCTTTAAGGGCGTTAATAGATGTTGCTAAGGAGATAAACGGAACACCTAAGGGTTTTATAGGTGGAAACAGACCTGAATTTAGACGTGCTGATGGTGGTGTAATACATTTTATGGGTTTAGCTGCTGATGGCGGCTTAGGCTCTATGCAGGGCGAGGCTCATTCATTTATTGGTATAGATGAGGCTGCTCAAGTAGCCGAATCGCCGTTCCGTACACTTCTTGGTTGGTTGAGGGCTACGGCAAGAACCCCTAAAAGTGAGCGTTTACGTGTTGTTTTGGCATCAAACCCCCCACTTGACAGTACTGGTGACTGGTTAGTTAATGTCTTTCCTTGTTGGCTTGATGATACATACCCTAATCCTGCTGCTGATGGTGAGCTTAGGTACTTTATTCGTGATGGCGGTATGGATGTTGAGTGCAAAAAAGACGATTATGTTATAATGAACGGCGATAAGGTTTATGCTCACTCAAGAACATTTATCGCCTCGGACTATAAAGACAATCCTTTCTACGATACTGAGAAGTACGTAAAGACACTATCTCAAATGAGCGAAGAAGAAAGAAAGATACTTATGTCTGGTAACTTTCTTCTTGCTCGCCCTGATGCTGATCGGCAGTTGATACCTACAGCTTGGATACGTGCTGCACAGGAGAGGTGGAGGAGGTCTAGTCATGAGGGTAGGCTGATGTCTTCCATAGGTGCTGATGTCACAGGCAGTGGTAGTGATATGGTTGCTATAGCGCCTATGTATGACGGCTTATACTTTGGTGAGGTAAAGACTAAGGTTGGTTCAAGTTATAGTGGCCCTAGCGCTATGGCGGCTGATATTGTTATGGTTAGGCGTGGCGGCTGCCCTGTTGGCGTTGATATGGGTGGTGGCTATGGTGGTGGACCAAAGGAGCATCTTAACTTTGCTGGTGTTAATGCTTACGGCTTTATTCCTAACAAAAAAACAAATCAACGTACTAGAGACAGGTCTTATGGTTTTTACAATTTGCGCGATCAGGCTTATTATCGCTTACGCGAGGCTCTTGATCCTGAGCAGGATGGTGGTGCTGTTATTGCATTACCTCCATCTAAAAAACTCTTATCTGATTTGGCAACGCCATTATTTAAGACTAATATGTTTCAGGGGCGCATGTGTGTAAAGGTTGAAGGTAAGGATGATATAAAGAAGAGAATCCGCAGATCACCTGATGAGGGGGATGCTGTAGCCATTGCTTTGTGGGTTTATATGGAGCATACAAAGCGAGCTGGCAATAATAGTGGAAGCACTATATTGAATGCTTCTGGTCAACCTATAAAGGCTGTTGTTGGGCATCAAAACAGAAAAAGGCGAATACGAAGATAGTGTTTGCAATGTTTGTTGTGAAACGTTACACTATCTTATATTTTTTTGTTTTTTAGGAGATTATAATGGCTGATAAAGTGGCTCAAAAGATTATTTCAGGTGCAGGAAAGGCAGGAGTCTTTCTTAATAAGGAGGGTGAGCTTATCAGTAAAGATGCTGTTATAGCTGCCCCGACAATGAATAGGCAAGTTCATTTGCAGGATGATTTTCTTGGCGATGTTATTGCTGACCAGTGGAGTGCTGCTAAAGGCATTAATGCACAGGCTGTTGTTGCTACGATAGTTGCTGGCTCTGTAAATGGCGTTGTTAGGCTAACATCTGGCAATACAGTCACTGTAGCTGAGTCGTTGTCTTCATTGACGCAGGGTTTGCAATGGCGTGCTTCTGACGGTGGTTTAACGCTTGAGGTTAGCTTTTTGCCTGTAACTGATGTAGCTGATGTTTCTTACTTCGTTGGATTTACAGATGTTCTTGCTACTTCAACTCTTGAAGAGCCTGTTACTTTATCTGGTAACACTTTTACTACTAACGCGACGGATGCTGTTGGTTTTGTTTATGACACTGGCGCTACTACTGATGTTTGGTATGGCAAGGGTGTTAAAAATGGCACAGACTCATCTACGGTTACTACGGAGTCTGCACCTACTGTTTCTACTGCTCAAACATTGAAAATTGAGATTGATAGTGATGGTATTGCTTATTTCTATATTGATGGTGTTGGTGTTGGTTCTATTGCTGATGCGGTTACGACGACAGTAGCTTTAACGCCTATTATTTGCGTTATGGCTAGAGCAACGACTTCTAAATCTGTTGATATTGATTATATCGATGTTAAAAAGGATAGGTTTTAATGAGTGGCTTAACGAAACAGCCGTCACCTCCTGATCCAGTTGATGTTCCTGATCCTATTGCTATGCCTGATGCGGAAGACCCTGCATTGAAAGTGTCTTCAAGGAAGCGTCAAGCTCGGCGTTTAGCGGCAGGAAGTAGGGAGTCAACCTTTATGTCAAAGAGCAAAAAGCTTGGCGGTGCGTAAATGTCATTGTCTGATTGCAAAAACCTAGTAGCTATGGACGACAAGCTGTTTTCCGACAGGGGAACGCTTATGTCTTTGTGGCAGGAGCTTGCAGAGAATTTTAATCCTAATAGGGCTGATTTTACGTCTTCTATAACTATTGGTGAGGATTGGGCTTCGTACCTTACTACGTCGCAGCCTATTCTTTCTCATAGAGAGCTTGGCGGTATGATATCTGGTGTTCTTAGACCTTATGGTAGGGACTGGTTTGATATTAATGTTGATGGTTACGAGTATCTTCATGAGGACACTAAAAGGTATATAGAGCTTGAGACTAAGATTTTGCGCAATGCTATATATGATCCTGATGCTATGTTCAACAGGTCGCAGCGTGAAGCCGATGATGATATATCTTTAATTGGCAACTCTATAACGTCTTGTGTTATGAATTGGCGTAAGAAGTCGCTATTATATACTACACACCACCCTAGGGATGTTGTTTGGCATGAGAATTACGATCGCTCTATTGGTCGCGTATCGAGAAGAGATGAGCAGCCTATATCTGTTCTAAACCAGCAGTTCAAGGGTAATATCCATGAGAAGCTGAAAAAGATTTTGGATAAAGAGCCATTCCGTAAGGTTAAGATAAGGCACTGCTTCCTTGATGCGGATTTATATCATACAGGAAAAAACACTGGTAATAAAAAATATGTGTCTATCTGGTATGATGTTGAGAACTCTTTTATTATGGAAGAGCTTTATACTGATACTCCCATGTACTCTATTAGTCGTTGGAAAACATTGTCTCAAAGTCAATATGGCTATAGCCCTTCGACAACCGCAGCGTTAGCAGATGCTAGGCTTATACAGGACATGATGGTTGTTTTGTTGGAAGCTGGGCAAAAGGCTGTTACCCCGCCTATGATAGCGGTTACTGAGGCTATACGGTCTGATGTTGGGCTTTATTCTGGTGCTATAACATCTGTTGACTCTGAATATGATGAGCGATTAGGTGACGTTTTACGTCCTATAACTCAAAACAATTCTGCTATACCTATGGGTATGGATATGATGAACAATATCAAGCAGATGATTGATGAGGCTCACTATATAAACAAGTTGGGCTTACCTCCGCTTGGTGGTGGAATGTCTCCATTTGAGGTTTCCCAGCGGGTTAGCGAGTATGTTCGCAATGGCTTAACATTGCTTGACCCTCTTGAGTCTGAGCGCAATCATTCTATATGTTCGTTATCTTATGAAGTTGGAAAAGCAAATGGTTTGTTTGCTCCACCCGAGATGATACCTGATGAGCTTATAGAGAAAAAGGTAGAATTTAAATTTAAGAATCCACTTGTTGAGGCTTCCGAGAAGGTTAAGGGTTCTATGCTGCAAGAGGCTATAGGCGTTATATCTCAGATGACTGCTATAGACCCTGACGCGTCTATGGTTCTTGACACTAACACTTCTATGCGCGACACCCTTGAGGGTATTGGTTCTCCAAGAGATTGGTTCAGAACTGAGGATCAGGTTGATGGCATGAAGGCTGCTAAACAAGAGCAGGAGTTGCAACAAAACATGATGGCTCAAATACAACAAGGGGCGCAAGCCGCGCAATCTGTTGGTGAGGCTGGTCAGGCTTTACAGGCATTGTCTGGTGAGGTTTAGTTTATGGATATAAAAAAATCATGGAAAGTTCCAAAAATAGATTTTGATGAGACGGCTGCCATTCAAGCCTTGAATCGCGGTGAAGCCACCAAGGAGCAGCAAGAAAAAGTATTGAAGTGCATTATAGAGAAGATGTGCGGATATAACGATGAGCAATTCAATCCTGAAAGCTCTCGTTTTACAGACTACCATTTAGGTAGAAGGAGTGTAGCATCTTTACTATTAAAGGAGATTGCTATTGATTTAGTCAAATTAAGTGAAAAGAGGAGATCACAATGACAGAAGAACCACCAACAGAAACACTACCAACAGAAACACTACCAACAGAGACACTACCAACAGAAACACCACCAAGCCCTGCCCCTGCTGAGGATTCTTGGGAGGCTCAGAGGGTGGCTATAGCTGATGGTGATGAAAAGATGTTAAACTATCTCAATCGTTTTGTTGCGCAGAAAGATGTGTTTGAGGCTGCTCTTGAAGCGCGCGACAAGATAGCTAGCGGTGAGTATAAGAGAAACACAGAGCCGCCAGTTGATGATGAAGTGGCTATGAAGGATTGGCGTGAGGCTAATGGCATACCTGAATCTGCTGACAAGTACACAATGCCTGAAGGTGTTGTGTTTAGCGATAATGATAAGCCTCTTGTGGATGAGTTTTTGGCGAATATGCATGAGAGCAATGTTCCTGATAGCTATACTAAGCCAGCTCTTGAATGGTACACAAAGCTTCAAGAGACTCAATTAGCTCAAGAGGCTGAACTTGCAAAGCAAGACGCTGTTCACACTGAGGAGGTTCTTCGTGCAGAATGGGGGGCTGATTACCTAGCCAACAGAAACGAGGTTGAGAACTTTCTTAAAACTGAGTTTCCAGAAGCTACGGCTGAGATATTAATGAGCCACCCTGACACTATTTTGCCGCTAACAAGGATAGCTCGCCAGATAAATCCTACTGTTTCGTTATTTCCCAACTCCCAAAATCCTAATCAGAGCGTTAATGACGAGATAGCCTCTATTGAGGCTAAGATGCATAGTGATGAGTACAAAAACAGTGATGAAATGCAGGATAGGTATAGGGCGCTCCTTACAGCACGTGGAAGATAAAATAAGGTATTGACATACCGTATTTTTTATGTAACAATCGAAACAATCAGACAACCTTCGCAAGAAGCCCTGATTGTTTTTTTGTAATACATCTGTTTATAGCCCCTTATGGTTATATGGTTTGCGCCCTCTTTTATGAGACAACCGCGAGTCACATTCCGTTGCAAGGACAACCTATATTAGCGATGATTGTTTTTTTAATCAGCCAATATAAGGAGGTCTTGTTATGACACAGACAATTACTGGCGCAATAAATGCACCTTTAGTACAATATTCCAATGAATTTATCAAAGGTTACGAGCGTGGTGATTCCGCGCTAAGAAGTACAGTGACCACAAAAACCCAAAAACAAGGCAGTTCGCATGTGTTTTTAGTCACTGACAGTGGGGGCGCTCAAGCGCAGACTCGTGGTCTTGATGCTAACCTAATCGGTCGTTCTATGAACCAAAATCAGGTTACTCTTACAATGACAGAGTGGCATGATCTTCCTAAGAAGACAGGTTTTAATATCTTTGAAAGCCAATACCAGGGCAGGGAAGATATGTACACGACTGCGTACGAGGTTATTAATCGCAAAGTTGAGGATCAGATTATGTCTGCTCTTGATTCTGCGACTACTGGTCCAACAGCTACGCCAACAACTGATGCTATCAAGCTTTTAACTGATGGTCTTACTATCATGGCTCAAAACAATGTGCCTACTGATGATGGTGAGGTTTACGCGGCAGTTTCTCATGCGTTTCTTCAGGCATGTCTAGAAAGCGATGTATTTTCTAATGCGGATTATGTTTCTATGCGCAAATGGGATGACGGAGTTCGTTCATCTAAGATGATGTACAAGTGGAATGGTATTAATATATTTAATAATACTGGTGTTCCTGGTCATGCTACAGCAAGCGAAACATGTTTCTTGTATCATAAGTCGTCCATTGGTCATGCTATTGACAACGAGACATTTAAAACTGCAATAGGCTATAACGAAGAAAATGATTATTCATTTATTCGTTGTTCTGCATTTTCAGGTGCTAAATTGTTGCAAAATGCTGGTGTTCAAAAACTTAAGTTTGTTGGTAATACAGCTTCCGCTGTGACTGTTTAATTTTAATAGAAAGGAAATAAGATTATGGCTTATTCTACGAAGACACCCCCTGCCCCTCTTTGTGCTTCTATATCGGGTCAGAACCCTACGTTATGGATGCTTAAGGGGACTGATCCAGCTTCCACAGTTCAGGTTTCTGGTTTTATATCTAATGGCGGAGATTTAAGTATGAAGGTTGATGATGTTGTTATTTACCAGGACACAAACTTGAATGTGACTTCAATAATGAATGTTATTTCTGTTAGTTCTACATCACCAGGTGCTGTTGACTTACAGGACGCAGCGACTATTGGGTCTACTACAAATTCCGACTAATCCTCCTCACTTAGCTAGTCGATTATTGCACCTGCCCAGTTTTTTATTGGACAGGTGTTTTTTTTTATGCAACACTATTGGTATCTAAACATATATTAGGAGATTATTAATATGTCTAAGTCTGGTAATAAACGCTTGCCTTTTAACAGGTTGAAAGAAATATCACGCACGGCTGGCAAGGTTGTTTTTCAAGCTATTGTTGATGATGACGTTACGCGCAAGGATTTAACTAGTTCTGATTTTTATTCATTGTCTGGCGGCGTGCTTGCTCGCGGCGGTCAGTTCGCGGAAATTGAGATTTTAAATGACAGCACTAGCTATTATTTCAAGGGGATGATCCTTGATGCTGGTGCTACTCATGCCATTGTAAAGGAGCTTCAATATATTGACTTTTCATCTAAGAAGGTTGGTAAAACTAAATCAAAGAAAGTTTCTGATGAGTCTGGAGGCGATGATGATGCTAAGGCTGAAGATGATGAGGCTAATAAAGATGAAGACCTTTCGAATCAGGGGTATTCTGTTCGCAAACAGGGCGCGACATGGAGTGTTATCGCTCCTGATGGCAGGGCTGTGAAGTATGGTATAAAAACTAAGTCCGAGGCTCAGAGTGAACTTGAGGATCACTTGTTGGCGTTGAGTATGTAATCATGCCTGATAAGCTCTCGATATATAATAGCGCGCTTACTATGTTGGGTTCGAGGAAACTTAGCTCTCTAAGCGAGAACAGACCATCTCGTAAGGCATTAGATGCTATATGGGATGGTGGTTTTGTTCGCAGGTTGCTTGAGACAGGGCAATGGAACAGTGCTGTTAGGGCTATTGAGTCTACGTATGACCCAAGCTATGACACGTCTGATTTTGGAGGTTATAGTCGTGTTCATACAAAGCCAAGCGATTGGGTTAGGACTGTCGGTTTATCTGGTAGTGAGAATATGACTCCGCCGCTTATGAGGTATGAAGATGAGGCTGATGTTTGGGTTTGTGATTTAGATACTATATATGTGCGTTATGTATCTGATGATGATGCTTTTGGCGGCGATGTGTCTATGTGGGCACAAAGTCTGGTTAATTATGCGGAGTGTGAACTAGCTTACAGGGC
This sequence comes from Thiotrichaceae bacterium, assembly GCA_026989335.1. GTDB lineage: Bacteria > Pseudomonadota > Gammaproteobacteria > Thiotrichales > Thiotrichaceae > Cocleimonas. Next base: position 30,604 of record JALSJN010000080.1, on the reverse strand, counting down.
TTGCCGTGCTATCACTGGGAGTGATTCACTAACCGAACAATTGCGCGTAGACTCTGAAAGGGCTAAGCGTGAGGCTAAGTCTATAGATCAAATGAACCAGCCCTCTAGGCGTCCGCCGTTAAGCTCTTGGGTGCTTTCTCGTCGAGGCAGCAGCGGGCGTGGTGATATAAGGTCAACGGGTGGTTTGGTTTAGTGAATGATAAAACAGCTCAGCATTTTTCTCAATTTTAATCGTGGCTTAGTCTCTGACCTTGGTCTTGCTAGGCAGGATATTGAGCGCATTTCACTATCTGCTGTATTGCAGAACAATTTTATTACTCGCGTCTTGGGTGTTTTGATGCTTCGTCCAGGCACTCAATATGTTAATCAGGTATATAATAATAACAAGCCATTTCATATTGGTTTTGTTTATGATGACCAAGACACTGATGATGTTGCTCTTATAGAGGTTACGGATCAAAATTTTCGTGTGTTGGTGTCGGACTCCCTGATTTCTAGATCTTCTGTGTCTTCATCTGTCACGAATGGCGACTTCTCATCTAGTATTTCTGGCTGGACTAGTGCTGATGATGCTGGTGCTACATCGTCATGGGATACTGGCGGTTATTTATCTTTGGTTGGTTCATTGTATAGCGAGGCTAGGGCTTATCAATTAGTATCTGTTGCCCCATTGGATCAAAATGTTGCGCATGGTATAAGGATTATTATTGAGCGAGGCGAGGTTGTTTTGGATATAGGCTCGTCTGTTGGCGGCGGTGAGTATGTTTATCAGCGAATATTGGGCAAGGGCGAGCATTCTCTTGAGATAACTCCTACTGGTGATTTTCATATTCAGTTTAGTGCTAATAAGAAATACGCATCACTTGTTGATAGTTGTGTAATTGAGTCTAGCGGTGATGTAGTTGTTAACTCTCCTTGGCTTGAAGCTGATTTAGGCAATCTAAGATACGATCAGTCTGGAGATGTTATTTATATTGCTTGTCGAGGGTATCAGGAAAAAAAAATAATTAGGTATGACCAGCGGTCATGGTCTCTTGTTGATTTTGAGCCTAATAATGGGCCATTCAATATTATAAACACAACAGGAACAACTTTAACTCCTAGCGCGTTAAGTGGCGATATAACGCTTACATCGTCACAAAATTTATTTACATCTGATAGTGTTGGTCAATTATACAGGATACATTCAATCGGTCAAAAGGTTGAGGTTAGTGCTAATGGAGCTGGTCAATGGAGTGATTCCATAAGAGTAAGCGGTGTTGGTGAGGGGCGCAGGTTTAGTTTTGTTATATCTGGAACGTGGGCTGGAACTGTCACAATACAGCAATCAATTGGTGATGAGGGTGCTTGGACTGATTACGCTACATACATCTCAAATATATCGTCAACCGTTGATGGTGGTTTAGACAATCAAATTGTGTATTACCGCATAGGTATCGACACTGGTGATTACACGTCTGGCTCTGCTGAATGCTCGTTTACGTATAGCAGTGGGTCAATTAGCGGTATTGTCCGTATTACGGGTTATACTGGTGAGAAAATCGTTAGTGCAATGGTGTTGCAGGATTTGGGGCAAACCACTGCTTCTAGCGATTGGAGCGCGGGGGCGTGGTCTGTTACTGAAGGTTTCCCAACCGCTCTTGTGCTGCATGATGGTCGGTTGACTCATGGCGGAAATGGTAAGTTGTATTTTTCCGCGTCTGATGCGTACGAGGATTATGATGGTACTGTTGAGGGTAATGCGGCTGCGTTCACTAAAAACATCCCTAAGGGTGCTAGAGTTGTTAAATGGATGCTTTCGTTGAAACGCTTAATGTTTGGAACAAAGAGCCATGAGTGGTTCGCTATGTCTAATTCATATGATGAGGCTGTTACGTTAAGTAACTCTAATATAAAATCACCATCTAATCAAGGTTCTTCTAGTGTTTCCGCTGTTGAGTATGATGGTGCTGGTCTTTTTGTGCAGAAGTCTGGTATCAGGTTGTTCCAGTCGAGTTATAAGGTTGAGGCAGATGATTATAAGCCTGATGATTTATCGAAGATAATACCTGAGTTTTTGCTCTCTGGCGTTGTTCGTATTGCGATACAGCGACAACCTGACACAAGGGTGCATGTAGTTCTCGGTGACGGCACGGTAATGATATTGGTTCTTGACGAATTAGAGGACGTTAAAGGGTGGTTTTCTTATTCTACTGACGGCAGTGTTGAGGACGTAGTTATTTTACCAGGCGACAGTGAGGACGCTGTTTATTATTCTGTTGCGAGGACGGTTGGCGGCAACACTGTTCGTTATCTTGAGAAGTGGGCGCAGGAAGCGGAATGTCAAGGTGGAAATTTAAACAAGCAGGCTGATAGCTTTACTGTTTATCAAGGAAGCCCTACATCTACCATAACGGGTTTAAGTCATTTAGAGGGCAAGGATGTTGTTGTTTGGGGGGATGGTGTTGACCTTAGTCCCGATGATAGTACTGGTGTTCAACAGACATATACTGTTTCTGGTGGGCAAATAACGTTGTTTACAGCTGTAAGTAATGCTGTTGTTGGTTTACCTTATACGGCTCAATATAAGAGTGCCAAGCTATTGTTACAGTCAAGAATGGGGACTTTGTTGTTGCAAAAAAAGAATATAATAAATATTGGCTTTACTTTAAAGAACACGTTGAAGTCTGCGCTAAAATATGGGCAAGACTTTACAGACATGTATGACTTGCCTGATGTTGAAGGTGGCTCTATTGTTGCTGATTCAAATCTTTATGAAACGTATGATGAAGAGATGTTTGATTTTGGCGGTGAATACGACACTGATCCTAGGATATGCTTGGAGGTTAAGTCCCCAAGACCTTGTACTATATTAGCATGTATTGCTGGAGTTGTTGCAAATGAAACAAATGACAGGTGATGGAGGTGTTAGTTATCGCCCTTTATCTTTTGAAAATTACAAGAACTTTTACGGTGGCGCGCCTGTTTTTGTCACGATAAAGGGGATGTCATTTTTCTTGGGCGATGATTTGGTTGCTATAGCAGGTGTTCGATATGATGGTAATTTTTTTACCGTGTTTTCTGATATAAAAGATGGTATTATAGTTCCTGATATAACTATATGGCGTGCTACAAGGGTGTTTATGAAGACCATTGATAATATGAAATGCGATGTTTATGCTACACCAGATATTAACATGCCAAATGCTGCAAGGTTTCTTAAGCGGTTAGGTTTTCGTCATGTTGATGGGATATATAAGAGGAGTTGTCTTTAAATGACAGGATTAGAAATACCGTTATTAGCTGCTGCCGCTGGAACTGCTGGAACTGCTGCCGCTGGAACTGCGGCTGCGGCTGCGGCTGCTGGAACTGCTGCCGCTGGAACTGCGGCTGCTGGAACTGCGGCTGCGGCTGCGGCTGCTGGAACTGCTGCCGCTGGAACTGCGGCTGCTGGAACTGCGGCTGCTACGGGGATAACGATGGCTCAAGTAGCTCTTGCCACTTCCCTAGCTGGAGCTGGCGTTGGTTTGTTTGGATCACTTCGCCAAGCGGGTGCGCTTAAAGCATCGGGGCGGGCTGCAAGGGCTGAGGCACAATACAGGGCTGAGCAAGGGCGTGTTGCGGCTGGGCAGGAGAAGGCAAGGTCTCAACGTATAGCTCAAGAGGAGGCTCGTCAAGGCAGACTTCGGATGTCTGCTATACAAGCTAAGGCTGCTGGTCAAGGTCAGGCAGGTAGTGAGTCAACACTTAAAATGCTTGGAGATATGGATTACGAGACACAATACCGTAAATCATTAGCTCTGTTTGAGGGAGATAAGTCTGCACAGTCGTTGGGGCAAGGCTCGTTGCTTGCTGAGTATGATGGTGCTAGAAGCATGGCTGCTGCAAACACTAAGGCTTCTGCTGCTAGGCTTAGGGGTGTGACTGATTTTGCAACATCTGTTGGTGGCACATTGTATAACAAATATTCGCCTAAAGGCTTTGAAGACATGGGCGGTGGATATAATCCGTCATTATACGCTACCCCACGCAAACCAGTGAGGTTTTAATCATGGTTGAATTTGTAACTGCTGAGAAGCTGGGTCGAAGACCAGCACCAAGTGGAGCTTCACCTATACAGGGCTATGATGCTGGTATTGAGGCTCGTGCAGCATATGAAGCTGGCGATGTTATAAAGGGCATTGGTCAGGGTATGGAGCAATTTGGCGGTGGTTTGCTTGAGAAGCAGCGCAAAGAAGATGAAAGGGCAAGAAAAACTAATGATGCTTTGCTTGAGGCTCAATTAGATTCTACGTTATTGCAAGCGTCACTGGATAAATCTCAGGAGTTTGCGGATAGAAATGATTATGAGAATTTTCAAGATGAAAGTATTAAGTTATTAAGCGATGTTTCTGCCCCAATTATTGATGGTTTTTCCGATGATGCGCGTGAGTTTGCGCAGATAAAGGTTAATAACTTCATGGCAAAAAACCAGTTTAGTTTAAACACGCTTGTGCGAGAGAAGATGCAAAGCCGTGATAGTGTTGTCGCCATGGGAATTACTGATAGCAGCCTTGCTTCATTAGCCAAGACTGGCGATTTAGAAGCCTATGACGCTGGTAGAAAAGCTATAATAGCTAATGGTGCTAAGTGGAACAAAGACCCTGTAGTTGCTGCTGTGGAATTGAAAGAGTACGATAAGAAAGCTGCTTATGCATATGCTGCTTCATTAAAGCCTCAGGATAGGCTTAACTTGGCTAATGACGCATTAGGGGAATATAATGATGATGTGTTTGCTCTATACGCCGATGAGATAAAAAATAGCGGAATATCTGAAAAATATTATCGCAAGCTTGCTATGGTGGAGAGCTCTGGAGATGCTAGCGCGAAGAATAAAAAAAGCAGCGCGGGCGGGCTATTTCAATTTATAGACAGCACGGCAAAAGAAGTTGGCTTAAAAGACAAGTTTGATCCGTCTCAAAGTATGGAAGCTGTTATTAAGTTTACAGATAAAAATAGGGAATTTTTAAAAGACACGTTAGGTCGTGAACCTACTGATAGTGAGTTGTATTTGGCTCACCAGCAAGGTCGATCTGGGGCTATTATGTTACTGAAAGAGCCTGATAGGTTGGCTGTTGATACTGTTGGTAAAAGGGCTGTTGTAAATAACGGCGGAAGTGAAGATATGACTAATGCTGAATTTGCTGATTTGTGGATTAGTAAGTTTGAGGTTGCTAAGCCTGTTGGCGCAATTTATTCGAGAACACGCTCTGAAACATTGATTGACAAGCTTGATGTTGGCGATATTGAAAAGATACGTAATGGAGCTGTGGCTAGTCTTGTCGATGATTTGTCTTCTTTATCATCGACAGAGATGCGCAATTACACAAGTACACGTGAGTTTTTAAGCTTACCTGAAAAGCAGCAGGTTTCTGTAGCTGTAAAGCTTGATGCCATGGCGAAACAGAAAGACCTTCTGGTTAAACAGGCTGCATTAAATCGGGAGTATCAGGCTAATGACGCTATCTTTGAAAAGCACATCAATGGCACATTGACATACACTGAGATTGAAAATGAAAAAAACATTGTTGAGAGCAACAGCGAGCTAACGGATGCTGAAAAGCAGATTAAGTTGCGCATGTTAGATTCTTTTAGTGGTGATATCGTGCTGACCAAGCAGGAACGCGTTGAAAAGGGCGCTAAAAACCTTAGCGAGGCTGCTGCTATAAAGGCGGGCGGTAAAGGCGTAAGCAACAAAAAAAGGGCTGAGATTTATAATAGTATGTATGCTAAATTCTCAATATTAAACGATGAATTTGGCAAAGATGTTAGGAAAAGCAGGGCAAAGGGGCTTGGGGAATTGTTGAAATTCCAAAGTGAGCTTGCTGAAAATTCAAGTGCTTTTACCTTGTCTGAGATGAAGGACTTTAAAAATCTTACAAAGCTTTTATATCAAAAGGTCGGGAAGTTAATTGAATATGGAGGGCGCGCTAAGCTAGACAAAGAGGGTGAGTATTATCTGCCGCTTACAAAAATGTCTAGTTTCCTTGATATGAGCGATGGTATAAATTCTTCGGAGTCTCAAGTTAGATTGATGGCTGATTTAGTGTCTAATTTTGACGCGGTTGCCGAGGGTGGTCGCGTTCCACCTGCCAAACAAAATGAGGTGTTTAATGCTACTATTGGTAACTTTCTTCGTGAGCAATATCCTTCGTTAGCTGATTATGAGGACGGTAATTTTCCTGCAAGGATAAGGACAGCTAATGGCGGTGTTATCATTGTCCCTCCTAGGTTGAGGTCTAAGTCCGCAGAGGGTGTGAAAACAACAAGACAAAGCAAACCTAAATTTATACCGTTGCAAAAATACAAGCTAGTTGACCGAGATGGTTTTGTTACGTTAAAGGATTTACAAGCAAAGGCAGATGCCAGTGGGCTAACTGTTGAAGAGACTATATCTAGGTTTAAAAGACTTGGAGTTATTAGATAATGGGAAATATTCTTGATCAATATGACAGTGAGTTTAATGCGCTAGACTCAGACCCAGCAGGTGTTCTCGATCAATATGATGACAAGCTGCTTTCTTTGGGCGTGAGTACTAGCGATAGTGTTTTTGACATTGATTCTGGGAAGACGATAAATGTTGATTACAATGAGAATGTAGATCAAAAGCTTTATTACGATGATATAGGTAATGGTGCTAACCCATCTAATTATTTTGGGTATGTCAAAACAGCACTTGGTGAAGCGCAAGAACTGCTTAGCGCACCAAAAAGAGGTATTCAGGTTACAGCGTCAAGTATAGTTGCTACAGCAAGCGAATCTATTCGCAGACAATATGCTGACGCTTATAGAGACGCCTTAGATGGCAAGCTCGATGATTATAGTATTTTAAAGCGATTAAATCCTTTTGGTCTTGTGGCTGGTGCTGGGCGCAATAAGGGCGTTATAGATAGGCGGTTTTTAAATCAGGAGCAGCAAGAAAGCGCGATCCTTGCTAATGAGGATATGCTGATAGCTGCTGAAAATATAAAGTATAAGCACCAAGCATGGTTAGAGTCTACAGGTGTAGCAGAAACTGATGATATTGCAGAAAAACTTGTATTTGATGTTTTTGGTGGAATAACCACATTGGTTGGATCTTTGGGCGTTGCCGCGCTAACTAGAAGTCCAGCAGCGTCGCTTGCTCTTATCGGTGGAATACAAAAGAACCAGTCATATGTTGAGGCGCGTGACAAGGGCTGGTCGCCACAAGCGGCTGATTCTATATCGTCGGTTATGGGGGCGGTAGAAGGTGGTCTTGAAATGGTCGGTATTGGAAAAATGCTCGATGTTCTTCAAGCTGATAAATTTGTATCCTCAATGGTTAAAACAATGCTTATTGAGGGGGCGCAAGAGTTTGCACAATCCGCTGGTGAGTCCACAGTTGCTCAAGTGTCTGGCTTAAGGGATACTGATGTGTCTGGCGCATTTAAGGACGCACTTTATTCTGGGCTTGTGGGTATGTTGTCTGGCGCACCAGTTAGCGCAATAAATACATATTTTAAAGATGAGGGTTTTGGTGAAAGGCAAGCTAAAAGGCTATCTGAGGGCTTGTTTAAAAATAAGGAGCAGGTGGAAGAGCGAGTCGCAGAGATTGTAAATAACGAGGCTGAAATATTTGACCCTAATGATCCTGTAATTAAGAAGGTCGGGGACATGTTTGATCGTTTTCAAAAGGGCGATGAAATAGATATACGTGCAGAGCTTAATGCGCTAACTGAAATTAATGATGCTCAAAAACAAGAAGTTATAGATTTTATAGAAAAAAAGACAGCTGGTAGTGTTGAAAAGGCAGGGCTTGTTGCCGCCAAGGGTAGGGTTAAAGTTATTGAGAAGCAAATAAACTTTATTGACAATCAAATTATTGAGGCAGAGAAAAGGCTTAACAAGAAAAATATTACAGAAGGTGAAAAAGCAGCTGCTATTGAGCGCATGGATAATTTATATGACAAGCGGCTTGAATTATCCGATAAGGCTTATTCGTTCTTAGATGAAAAGGGTAATGTGGGTGCGACTGATGCCGTTAAGAGTGAGTTGAGGAAGCAAACCCTTACGCAGGGTAGTTCTATAGTTGCTCTTGGGGGTAAGGTGTCGTCGGAGGCTGTATCTGCCGTTAGAGTGGGATTATCTAAAGGGCGGCAGTTAGCGATCAAAGATGCTAAGGGAGCTAGGGATGTTATTATTCAAACAATAGAAGATTCTGGATTGCCTAATAAGGGTAAATTCCTAAAAATGGTTAGCGATATTGGTAAATCTGATATAACATATAAGGCAATAAATCGTATTGTCAGCAGGGTGAATAGAGAAATTGATGTTGCTCAAAGGAAGGAAATTAAAGAGCTTATTGTTAAGACTCTTAGTATGGGGAAGCAAAAGCAAGCAGGTAAGAAGCCTGTAGGTGTGTTAGGCGATGCAAGAATTCAATCACAGGTGGGTGCGCTTTTAAGTGAGACAAAAGACGGGCGCAGTAAAATAACTGAAAAAGACCCTGAAAAAAGAGCTGAAATACTGGCGAAAAGAAAAAAAGCTAGGGAGAAAAAAAGGGATGTTGCAGCTAAGCAGCTGCATGCAAATCTTGAATCTGGTAAAACAGATGCCGTGACAAAGTTCGAAAACATGTTGTTAGCTATACGTTCTGGTTATCAGGATATGTCTGTTAGTGATATGGCAGGTGTTCTGTTGCAAATAAACAGCGTTGTAAAAGGCGGGAAAAAGCTTGCTGAGGTTAAAAAGTTTACTCGAGATGAGCATATTCATGAGGTTCGCTCACGTTTAATGGATCAGTTGTTAAAAGGTAGGGAAGTAGAAGACCTTGACAACAAGACCATATCTGAAAAAATAATAGACGGCATGACTGCTGCTCGTAGTCGTTTTTGGGGTATGCAGTACAGTTGGAAGCAGTTTATAGATATCCCATTTGGTAAGGACAAGGAGTTGTCTGATGGCTTGTTTGAGATGATGTTCCAAGCTGAGCAAATTAAGCGCAGGTTGCTTGTTAAGCATGGTAAGGCATTTACTGATACATATATGGACATTTACAATTTATCCTCAAATGAGATAAGGGCGGCAATAACTAAAGATGATGTTGTTATTGACACTATTGGTGTGTTCAAAAAGAATGGTGATACACGTGCGAGACCATGGAGTATGTCGCGCTCTGAAGCTCGTAAATTATGGATGGAGTTAAGAGACCCTACGTTATCAGATACTTTGTTTGCGCCGATAAAAAGGCAGCGTGACGGTGATGTTGAGGTGAAGACTGGCAATGGTTTAACTGACGAGATGATAGATGCTCTTGATAGCTATTTGACACCAAAAGACAAGAGATTTATTGATGCGCAGATCGAGCTATATCAAGATATTTACGTAGATGTAAATGCTGTTTATTCAGACATGTACGGCGTTGATTTGCCATTCAACGAGTTTTACAGCCCTATCAAGCGTTCGCGTCACACGGATATAGAATCGTATGATGAGTTCTTAAGTGAGAAGCATTACAGGGCTTCTGCTTCATCACAAACATTGCTCAAGGATCGTGTTGATACAATAGTTCAGATTGCCGCTCAATCAGACACCAGCGTGTTTACAAGATATATAAGTCATTCGGCGCAATTCGTTTCTTTTGCGCAGCCTACCCGTGATTTAAGGGCTTACTTTACAGGCACAGATATATCTGACGTCATAGAGTCTAAGCTCGGCAAGCAATATAATGCTAACCTCATGGCTTATATTGATGATTTCTCTCGGGGCAGTGCCAAGAGAGATGAGTGGACAAATAGTATATTCCAGAATCTAAACAATAATATGGCAACGTCTGTTATTGGTTTAAAGCCGAATATGACTGCTAAGCAATTAACCTCATTCATTGCTTATGCTGATGAGATACCATCAGGAGAATTTGCAAAAGGGCTTGCTGACTTTGCAAAAAACCCCCAAGAGGCGATAAAGATATTGTCGTCCACAGATTATATGATATTGCGCGGGGCAGACCCATCCCTTGACATTATAAAAGGCAGTGAGGCATCGCTTCTTGAGAAGAGCCTTGGTTATGGGCAAAACATAAATTGGAAGCAGGCGCAGCTTATATTCACTAAATTGGGTGATAGGTCGGCTATTTATATGGGTGGTTGGGCTGTTTACAAGTATAACCGCGATGTTCTTAAAAAGAGTCATGAGGAGTCTGTTGAGGCGTTTGTTAGGGCTACTGACTCATCACAGCAATCGGCTTCTATATCTCAAAGGTCAAGATGGCAGATGAGTACAAATCCGTTTGTAAGAACATTCGTTGCCTTTAAGTCTGCTCCATTGTCTTATTTCAAGAAAGAGATAGACGCGATTAGAGATTTTAGTCGCGGTGATATAAGCAGAAAAGAATTTGCTAAGAAGATTGCTATTTATCACTTTATCTTGCCTGTTATGTTCCAATATGTAGGTAACGCTCTTGTGCCTGATGATGAAGATGACAGCTCTTTGTGGCGTGCTGCTGTTCTTGGCAGTTTGAATGGCCCGATACTTATTGGTGACATATTGACCACTGGTTTCGCACGTTTATACGGCACATATTACGAGGGTAAGGGTATGAATTACCTTATGGGCATAGAAGACCTTTCATGGGTAATTGCTGATACGGCTAGGAATTGGGAAGACGGTATTGAGTTTACAGAAATTTTGGAAGCTTTAGCGGTTGTAGGTGGTACTTTAACAGGTTACGCTACTGGTGCAGCAATAAATGCGACTAAGGGTGTGTTGGGTGATATGCCCGAAGGTGATATTGTTAAGGGGGCGTTGAGGTTTGGCGGTTACACGGAGAAAAAAGCTGAGCGTGCATCTGATTATTTTAATTAATGCAATTAATAAAAAATATGGTATAGTAAGGATTATTTGGAGACGATATGGCATCGACATTAGTGGATAGATTAAATGGTGTAAATGGAGGAGCGGCTGTTAAAAAGCCTGTTGCTCTTGCGACAACTGCTAATATAACGCTGTCTGGTGAGCAAACCATTGATGGTACGCTAACCTCATCATCAGATGTCCTTGTTAAGGATCAGTCTGACGCAACGAAGAACGGTATTTATATTACCAGCTCTGGAGCGTGGACTCGCAGGGTTGACGCAAATGGAGTTCGTGACCTTGTTGTAGGGTCGTTGGTTTTTGTTACTGGCGGCACAGTTAATGGTAGTAAGTTTTGGTCTTTGGGGGCTTCTGGCAATCCTATTGTTCTTGGAGCAACAGCGATTACATTTACTGATTTTTCCAGTTTCATAGTACCAGCAAACTTGTTGGAAGTTAATCTTTCTTCGCCAAGCTCTGGTGAACACATCACCTATGATGGTACTGACTGGGTCAATAGTGCGCTGGCATTTGCCTCCCAAGCGGAAGCCGAGGCGGGAATAGCAACAGATAAACCATTAAACGCCCTGCGGACTGCACAGGCTATAGATGCCTTATCTCCAGCTTTAACGGCTTTAGGACGTGTTGTTAATGTACAAGGATTTTCCAGCTCTGTCACATACACTAAACATGCTAGCGCGAGCCAAGCTATAGTTATATGCGCAGGCGGCGGGGGCGGTGGTGGTGGTGGTCTTTCTGGCGCTGGTGGCGCAGGTGGGGCTTCTTCTTTTGCTGCATTTTGCAGTGCTTCTGGTGGTTCTGGTGGTTTAAGTGGTCAGGTTGATTTTGCGCGAAGAGCTAGTGATGGCACTGGTTCAGGTGGTAATATAGTTAACGTGCCTGCTGGGGGCGGTAAGGGCGGTAGTGGCTATGCTGATTTTAGGGGGGCTGATGGTTACGCCCTCGGGCAAGACGGCGGTATCGGTGGCTTATCTGTAGAATTTATAACAACTGGACTTGGGGCGACTGAAACTGTAACAGTAGGTGCGGCTGGGTCTGCTGGCGGAACTGGTAGTACTGCTGGTAAATCTGGATTTGTAATTGTTGTTGAGTTAGAGTAGGTTTGATTGAAGTGCAATAATGTTGCCTATACGAAACCGCTAAAACAGCATTTAACTTGGCGTATGACGCATATAATAAGGAGATAAAATAAAATGACCAGCTTAACGCAAGGAAAAGAGTACCATGATGTGGTTATTTCCAGTTCTGGCACAGTGAGTACAGCTGCTAGCCTTAATGACTTTACATTATGTGGGTTTATTTTGCCCGCAGCCTTCACAGGTGCAGCTGTAACGTTTCAAGGTAGCGTTGATAATGTGACGTTTTCTACTATATATGATAGCTCGGACGCAGCCATAGGCGCAACAGTAACGCAGGGGCGTGCTTACTCATTAAATCTTATTGATTTTCTTGGTTATCCATATATAAAAATCGTGTCTGGTAGTGCTGAAGGTGCTGAGCGCACGATTCAGTTACTATCGGTAAGATCACTGAATAACAGGTAATTAAATGCTTCCATTATTAGGCGGACATACAAAAACACTTTTTAGCTTTTTCCCCACGGATATAGCCAACCTCAAGCTATGGTTAGATGCCGCGGATACTTCAACCATTACAGATATAGCTGGAGCGGTATCTCAATGGGACGATAAATCAGGCAACAATAATCACGCAACGCAAGGTGTTGCGGGCGCACGACCAACTACTGGCGCGGTCACAACTAATTCTAATAATGTTATACAATTTGATGGCGATGATAAATTAATCTTCACAAACCCTATAAGCCACACAAATGGGTACACGGTATTTATAGCACCATCCCATGGATCAGGTGATTTAATAAACAAAACTTTTGTGCGCGGAGATGCTGGATCATTTACAGTTAGAGTTGACCCAACAAATAGACTTGACGCTGTTCGCACTGCACAGGCTGTACTTGTTAACGGAACTAACCCCGTTCCCACAGATTCACAAATACTTACGGCGTACACCTCGTCCGCTGGTACGGGGATTTATATCGGTGGAGTTGATGATGGAAACAACCTAACAGATTCTGCTTTAACGCAGCCAATAACTCAAATCGGCGATGATACACCTATATCTATTCGCGGTGGTATTGGCGAGATTTTAATATTTGATCGTGTTTTAAATGCCGATGAAATGAATCAAATAGGTAACTATCTGTCTACTAAATGGGGCGCGCCTTGGGCAAATATAAATTTTAATTTAGAAGCATTACCCGCTAGCTCCATCGATAATGCCGTAAACTTTAATGATACTTACGCGCGATATCACGTAATAAACCAACCATTGCCAGCAGGTGATTGGTCTATCGGCGGTTGGTTAAGAAATGATGGAGCGGCTGTAACTGTGCCGTTCTGCATAGGCGGGCTTGGAGCAAACGGCAACACAAGCAACAATTTATATCTTGAACATAATCCTATTGACGGGCGTATAGGTTTATATGGCAAAGACGCTGCGGGGAATGTACTTGGCACAAAATTATCAGATTGGTATCCGTACGCTGGGCGCGGTATAACTTCAAATTATCGCGTGAAACAAGGTGAAGACGTATTCGTTACGGTTCAAAAAGTAGGAGCTGTTGTTCAAATGTGGCTCAAATTTAAGGGGCATGCTCCCGTGTTGGCTGCTGAAGAGCATACGGCTTTCGGGGCAATGACTGATACTTTTATCTCATTTGGGCAAATTATATCCTTCGGGCGCAGATTGACAGGCTCGATGCGCAACTGGTTTAAGGTTTCTTATAGTCTAACTAAAACTCAAATCGACCAAATAGGCAACGGCGCAAATGTAGAAACGTTTGGAATACCTGCCGCTACTGACTGGCGTTTCCTTATGGATAACGTAGGTGCAACATGGACTAATGAGCTTAATGCTATTACTGCGGCAAGATATCTAAATAATGGTTACAGCCTTGTTACTGGGCGCGGTTATGCTCCTATGACTGATGCTGTGTTTTTTAATCCTGTTGGCGTTGGTGGCTACGTTGTGCAGCAAGTTGATGGCGTTGCTACGGTTGCGCTTTCAGGCACATACTATGGAGCAGATGGTTCTGATATTGAAATTCAATTCTTTGATGATCAAAATAATGGTATTCAAGAATGGCGCACAATTCAAAGCAATTCTTCTGGTGGCGTTTGGTCTGGCAACATCACCCTGCCTAAAGGGAAGCGTTGGATAAACGCACAAATACGTAAAAAAGGTTCTGCTGATGTGATGACCTCAACCCTTAAATGGGGCATTGGTGAAAACATTATTTTAAGTGGTCAATCCCTCATGGAAGCTATGAGCGCAACCACTAATACAAGTGTGGCTCTAAACGGTTATGTATCAGAATTTAAGACTATAAATTCTTACACCTTAACTGGGTTTGACGTTACAGCAACCGCAAATGTTGGTGGTGAGATTGAGCTAACCATAACCCCTGCGCATGGTTTAAAAACTGGTGATAAGATAATGGTGTCAGCCATTATAGGTACGGTAGAAGCTAATGATACCGTATGGACAGTGACGGCGACTGCCCTTAATAAGGTTACGCTAGATGGCTCTGTTTATACTAATGCTTACATAAGCGGTGGAACGGTTGCAAGGGCTATTAACTATACTAAAATAGCTAACCAAAATTTAGAGGTCTTCCCTGCCCCACTAGCCATATTCGGCAACTACGTATCTAATCAAAGTAACTCGGTTGTCTGTGTGGCGAATAAGGCTTACGGCGGAAAAGCTATCGAGCAATTCAACCAGTATATCGCGGACAACTACGCTAGTGAAATCATAGTGACTGGTTATGCAATGGGCAAAACAGGCGCATTCCTGTGGCTACATGGTAATTCAAACATCGGGCAAACTGGTTACTTCTCTGATGCTGGTTCTGCTGGTGCATGGACTGGCTTTGGTGAGTTAGGTAAGTTGTACGATATCTTAAATGCAGATATGCCTAATAATGACTTTAAATTCGGAGTGGCTAATTTTACGGCTATTGGAGGTAAATCCTTAATGAGTTCCAGCGCGGTTCATGAGTTCCGCCATGGTATGGATGATTGGGTAACTCGTAAAGCTAACGTAAATATCTTCTCACTCGGTTGGTATAATGATCTTCAACCTACATGGCAAAATAACTTTCCTGAAAATGCCCATTTATCACCAACATTAAAAGGTTACTTATCTCAAGCCTCAAGATTGGGTCATTCTCTATCTGCTAAGCTTGGTGTAATAGCTAATGACGGTGTAGGCGGGGTTCTAGTAAGTGCAACAAAAACTACGAATATAATTGATCTCACTTTCGATATGAATGGAGGCTCACTTAAAACGCTAAATGACGCACTTGACATCACTGGGTTCGAAGTTTCTATAAATCCACTATTCACCTCACTTGATCCTATTATTAGTGCAAAAGTCACTGGATCAAATACTGTAAGACTAACACTAGCTGCCGCTCCTATAGGTGCTGCTTATATACGCTACCAGTACGGCTACGTTGGCAATTACACCACAAACACGTACTTCACACCACGTATAACAGGCGTAACGGACAATGGAGCAGGTCTTATACGCGTAACAACTGCTGATCCAGTTACACCAGCAATCCCTAGCGACTCTCAAAAAGTCGGTGGGCATGGTCTGTTAAACGGTCAAACAGTCGGTATAGAAGGTGTAGCAGGTTCAATACAAGCCAACGGTGTGTGGGAAGTTATCGTCATAGATGCTTATAACTTTGATCTTGTTGGCTCTAACTCCGTTGGGTTAGGCACGTTTGTACCTAACGAGAATTTATGGCAAACTGGAGCTACTGGAGTAGTAACTGTTGAGCTAGGTAATCCGTTGTATGATACAAGAACGATAGCAGACTTTGATACTAGCGGCGCACCAATTGCACCAACATATACATATATAACAGCGAGTTAGCTATAGATGATCATAAGTAACAAAAAATGAAATTATAAGTAAGGTTAGAACAAATGACTAAAAGATACTGCAAAATGCCATTTTATGGCGCAAATAAGGCTAAAACACCGTGTATTACCTTTGATAATAACGTTTTTTCAGTGTTTATAAATAATAAAAAAGTAGAAGAAGTTGACTTCAAAGAGAAAGAGTTGATGTTTTTAGATGTTGAGACTATTAGGGAACATCTTTATGAAAAGTGGGTTGCACGTGTAATGACTAAAAGATACTGCACACTGCCCGCCATCCCTTGGTTTAGAAACTGGTTCGAAAAGAAATTCCACTATGAGTGCGCCACACACGACTCCGCATACACGCACGGCAAATGTAAATTATGCGCTGATTATGACTTCTCCACAGCTATAGCAGGGAAGGGATATCCGTTATTATCAATAGCCGCCTTCTTAGCTGTAAATATGCCGTGGGTTTGGTGGAGCTGGTATAAAATGAAAAGGAAAAATAGATAATGCAAGATTTGGCGACGTATTTTGAAAAAGGTTTTTTTGCTGCAATCGGTTTTATTGCAACAGGCTTTTTAGCTCTATTTGGCTTCCATGCAAAGAGCAATAAAGAGTTTCGCGCAAATATACATAAAAAGGTTGATGATCTTTCTGTGCGCGTTTCTGATATTCATATCACCAAAGGTGAGTTTCAAATAGCATTTGATTCATTAAATAAAGATATAGAATCTATAAAAACAGACGTTAGAGAAATAAGGGAAAGATATAATGAAAGTGTTTGATAAGTTTATAGAAGAGCTTCTAATTATTGAAGGTGGATATGTGTTTGACCCAAGCGATAGTGGCGGTGAAACAAATTATGGTGTAACAAAGCGCGTTGCGCGTAAATATGGTTATAATGGTGAAATGCGCGATTTACCGCTATCTATGGCAAAACAAATATACAAAGAGAAATACTGGAATAAGCTAGAGTTGGATAATATAGAAAAGCTATCGCCCGCAATAGCTGTAAAGCTAGCTGATATAGCCGTCAATATGGGCGTTAAAAGAGCAGCTATATTTGCTCAAAGACTTTTAAATGTTTTAAATGATAGGGAAAAGCATTATAATGATTTAATTGTTGATGGGCTTATAGGTTTTAAAACAATTAATACGCTGCACAAATATTTAAATCTACGCGGCGGAATTGGCGAAACTGTCTTTATTCGCGGGCTTAATTGCTTGCAGGGCAGTTTCTATATTAACCTCGCAGAAAAGCGAGAAAAAGATGAGCGGTTCATATTTGGATGGCTCAAAAATCGTATAAATTGAAAGGAATATGAAATGAAAACAGGATATAAAACAAGTGAGTTTTGGATAACCACCATATCAAGCATTGCTGTAATTTTGAATCAATCTGGTGTTTTAGGTTCATTTGTGTTGCCAGTTGAGGCTATTGCTACGATAGCTGGTATAATTGGCTCATATGTTATTTCTCGTGGCGTTGCAAAACTCAATGAAGGTAAATAACATTGAAAACACGCCTAATCGTTATAATCATCGCAGGGCTGCTCTTATCCGCAGCCCTAAGCGCGAGTTACCTTGCAGGAAAGAATCAAGCGAGGTCACAGTGCCAGTCAGCCAAACTCAAAGCTGTTGCAGCTGGTCAACGTTCGCGTGAGGTTATAGAAAAACGTGTGAGGGGGCTAAATGAAAAAGCTGTTATTGATAGGCTGCACTCTAATAACTGGATGCGCAACGAATGAATGCTCTTGGTCACGCTATATAATCGCTAGCGATTTAGACACGGGTAAAACTCTATCGCAAATATTAGAACATAATTTAACAAGGCAGGAAAATTGCAAATAAAAACAAATATTTCTGATTAATTGAATAACCTTGGCGGAGTGTTAAGAGGTCTCGCATCCTCTATTATTAGCATATCTCTATTGAACCTGATATCTAGGTGCTGCAATTTTTAGACACCCCATAAGTTATTTATTCAACTTTATAATTCTTATAACATTATCGTTATCGTCTGTAATGACTATTTTATCATCTTTCGGGTAGTGAGTTGCGACTTCAACCATATTTGTCTCCTTTAGGTGTTAATTGTTTTGGTTTTGTATAGCATATTTTGTAATGCCTCTCACAATATGGAGATTTTCCTTTAACATCATCACCGCAGAAATCTTTTGCATTTACGGTATAATGGCATTGGCTATTTTTAAGACCGTCAAGAGGAACTCCATCAAAATCTTGCTCACGCTGTTTGTAATCTGATTGCTTATTTATTTTGCTATTTTTATCGTTGTTAATCCACACATGCTTTGGTTTATCAATCTTTAGTCTGTAAATCCTGTTCGCTATGGCTCGTTTTGATACCCCAACCAGCTCACCAACTTCACGATAGGTTAAACCTTTTTTGACTAAAGCTTTAATTTCTCGATCTTTTTCCTCTGTCCATCTCATAAAACAAACTCCATAATTATGATTAAGTCTAAAACCAGATATGCTGTTGCGCCCGAAAATAGTTCACCTATTACAGTTGCCTGTTTAGGTAAAAACTTCCAGCCGATCATGTAACCAACTGTCTTTAATGCACCGCCAAATACTGCCACAACGTAATATATAGGATTTACAAAAAACATAACCAGTGCGAATGGTAGCGTGCTTAAAATGCCAGTTATTAGCATTCCTAAAGCGTCATACCAATAACCGCTTAATTTACTTTTAGCTGGCTTAATAAGAAACTCGGTGCGCTCATCCTCGAATACTTCATTATTTCTGCGCCCATAATCAAGCCAGTTGCCATGTCCTGTTGATTTGGTTAGTGAGCAGCCAGCAAGGACAAGTAACGCCCACCAGCCCCCTAACAACAACCAAACTATCACGGCGAATGGCAAAGCCCATAGGATTGACTTTAATATTTTATAAGGCAGCCACGTTGACCCGTGTAGCCTTGATAGTAGTGCGCCAATTATAAACATTTACTTATCCTTTAATTTTTATTTTGGTTATTCATTTCCATCCATATAATTTATAGTTATTAAAATTATATATAGCCATAACATAACAAAAGCTAACAAGCCGCCTAAAAACCATAATATTGTCCAAATCATTTTTTATTTCCGTTTATATTGATTTCATTTTGTTTTCAGAAACTCTAGCTTTACCAGAAATACTAGCTCTGCCAAAAACCCTAGCTTTGTCAGAAATTATAGCTTCATCAAAAACCCAAGCTTTGCCAAAAACCCTAGCTCTGCCAAAAACCCTAGCTTTGTCAGAAATTATAGCTTCATCAGAAACACAAGCCTCATCAGAAACCCTAGCTTCTCCGGAAACCCTAGCTTCTCCGGAAACCCAAGCTTTACCAAAAACCCTAGCCCTGCCAAGAACCCTAGCTTCATCAGAAACCCTAGCTTCATCAGAAACCCAAGCACTGCCAAAAACACAAGCTTCATCAGAAACCCTAGCGTCATTAAAAACACAAGCTTTGTCAGAAACCCTAGCTTCATCAGAAACACAAGCTTTGTCAGAAACCCTAGCCATGCCAAAAACACAAGCCTCATCAGAAACACAAGCCTCATCAGAAACCCAAGCAGGGTACAGCAAGTTACCTTTATGCTCTACCCAGCCCCCTAACTCGCCTTTTTTAATATTGGCAAAAGCCAGTGTAGATCTTATTCTGTAGACTTTCGTGCCATTAGGCAACGTTTTAGTATCATCTGTTAACTCATAATAATCCATTTTAGTTCTCCCATTTCTCCAGCGCATTTACAGGATAAATTTGCACGCTTCCTTTTTCATAAACGCTTTCTACAGCATAACCCTCTGGGGTTATGGCTGTGCTATATTTTCCACATATAACACCGTGCCATTGACCCTTATTTCCTTTTTTACGAACTTTATCGCCTTGTTTGAAAGATTGAAATGCTTCCCGAGACAAGACCCGCCGAGCTAACAAAACCCCTTTTTGTTGGCGCGTTGTTAACCCGCAAACAAACCCGCGCTCAAACGCCGTATTACTCGTTCTTTCATATTCGTCAATCAGCATTTTAAGTGCTTCTGTTGCAGATGATATCATAAGTTATTCTCCTTAGGTGGCTTAGGTAACAACATCCAATGGGTTGGGTTCGCGCAGATAAAACATGTTCCGTCATGTGCTCTAGCTATAACCCAATTATATTTTTCAGTAGTGACTTGCATTGCCCAAAAAACAACAAACATCTCCCCAGTTTCCTCACAATAAACTAGAATATCTTTGCCTTCTGGAGCAGTTTCCATAGGATGCCATTGAGGCACAAGATCGGCGCGTTTAAATTTGCCCTGCTCTTCATACCACGTTCGACTGGGGCTTCCGTCTGTATAAGTTTCATTTTTCATTTATTTTCTCCAGTTTTCGAGTGATTCATAATACCAGCTATGCAAAAATCCACGCTTTAAAACAGCATTAAAATTTAAGCTGTATTTTTTATGTTGCCAAAGCCACAACGCGCGCCCTGACCTGCCGTTACAGTCTGTGAACGGATGGAGGGTCTCATATTGTGCATGGTTACAATAAATGCTTCTACTATTGTTATTTAACTGTTCGATTATACGCTGTATATGTATTTCAACAAGCATACTACTAACAATTGGCTTATGTTTACCAACCCGAACGCTTGGGACTTTTGCGTTATTCCTAAACTGCGCATCTGGCTGGTAAACACCAACGAACTTGATTAGGTTATTAATGGTGATTTTATCAAGGGACAAAAACCATTTAAGCGTATCTATTTCCTCTTTTGTTGGGGGTCTGTTTATGCCTTCAATTTTATTGCTTTCTTCAACAAAACTATATAAGCCTCTCATATAGTTAATAGTATTCATTTTATTTTCCATGATTTATTGCTCCACTTCTATTGTTATAATGTCTAATTCTTCTAAAATTTAATTGCCGTAATATATTTTAAGTACAAAATCAGCCATCACTAAAGCCAGAGCCGCGTGGCATTAAATTAACTTTGCTCATGATCTTTAGCCTCCAAGATTAATCTCTTTAACTTTCCTGCATTCATCGCACTTTTTATAACTGGCATAAACAACACCTCATCTTTCATCTAAAGCAACTGTATTTTATTTTATTTCATTAAGCAAGTTTTTTTTATTTTTTTTTATTTTTTTTTACTTGACACGATTTTGTCTGACGTTTAATGTATAGTTGTATTTTCTATTAAACAAAGGAGTTTAAAATTATGACTGACATTAAAGCAGTTATTCAGGTCTATATAGACAAGGAAACATCAAGCAACCTTAAAAGGGTGGCTAAAATTGAAAACAGGTCTGCATCGGCTCAGGCTTCTCGATTTATAAAAGAAGGATTAGAAAGGAAGTTAGAAGAATGACGGTAAAAATAACAAACTTAAAAGATTCTGGCGGTGAAACCAAAAGCTATCTTGTTTTTGGGAACACTAAAACTGGAAAGACAATGTTGGCTACAACATTGCCTGCTGGAAAAGTCCTGCTTATTAACACCGAAAACAACATTGATAGCATCGAAGGGGCTGACATAAACAAGGCTGACTGTTATAACGTCGCTGACTTTACCTCGGTTCTAGATATGGTGATCGCCAATGGGAAATCAGATCATTGGGTTTTTATAGACAGTATTACTGACATTGTTCAGAAAATGTTTAATGAGATATTTTCTAAAGAAAAAGACGGTCGGCAAGGCTATCAGAAGTTTGAACTTAGGTATATCGAACTCATGGACAAGATAAAATCGTTACCGTGTAATGTCGTCTGCATAGCACAGCAGGGGCTGGTGAAGGACGAAACTACTGGCGGTATGATTGCTGCCCCAGTCCTAACATGGGCTAAGTTGCAAACCAACTTACCATATAGATTTTCTGCTGTTTTAGCGGCTAAAATCATTAAGGATAAGGATGGAAAAGATGTTCATGTTATCCAATGTCACCCTTGCCCACAATATGCGGTCGGAGTGAGAACAAAATATGGAGAGCCTAACCCGTTAGGGGGTTACGAGAAGCCCAACCTTCTGGATATACACAACAAAGTTATCGGAATTACTAAACAACCAACAAAAGGAGATTAAAATGGTTGCATTACCTAGAGCAGTAGATGTTGAGAAAGAAGCGAGAGAGGGTGGAAGCATTGTCTGTATTGATGATGGAAGATATCCAGCTGTCGTTATATCTAGCGAATTAAAGCAAAATAGCAAAGGCACTGGTTCAATGGTTTGTCTAAAGACAATCATAACTAGTGGAAAGTATAAAGATACTGAATTTGTTGAGCATTTAAACATTATTCACCCTAAAGATCAGACTGTATTAATAGCTATGCAAACGTTAGCAAATATCGGTAAAGCTGTTGGCTTGGCTAGCATAACAGATACGAACCAGCTGCATAATAAACCGTACGTTATTGAAGTTAAGCAAAAACAGCGCAAAAACTTCATAAATAATGATGGTGAGGAGGTCGATATGACAGGTAAATTTGAAAGTGTTATAGTGAAGCGTTTGCCAACGTCAACGGGACAAGCAGCACATCCAGCTGCTAGCTCACAGCAACCGCAAGTACCATATCAGGACGGAGCTTTCACCCCGCCCGTTCCTCAGGCAGTATATGGTGATGCAATGGGGGCAGCGCATCCAGTTGCTAATCCGTTTGAAGTACCAAAATAAATAAAAAGCCTATCCTTTTGCTTTTAAAGGATAGGCTAATTTTTAAAACTCAAGGATAAATAATGGTTACACTACCAAAAGAACTTTTAGAAGACCCAACTATAGCGGCAATGAGGTTAGCTATAGAGGCTAAGCAGGAAACTAAACGCCGCAATTATCTTGGAGCTTCGCTTATAGGCGATCCTTGCCCTCGTAAAGTTTGGTATGATTACAATGGATATAATAAAGAGCCTATACCATCTCAAGGTTTAATGGCAATTGAAGATGGTCACAGAACAGAAGACTTAACAGCCTATAGGCTTAGACTTGTTGATGGTGTGGATTTAGTCACGCATAATGCAGATGGATCGCAAGTTTGCTTTTCTGATTTGGGGGGCAAGTTTAAAGGGCATATTGATGGTTTAATATTTGGTATTAAACAAGCACCAAAAACATGGCACATATGGGAAAACAAGTCTTGTAAGCATGAAAAGTTTAATGAGTTTAAGCGGGTTAAGAAAAAGTTTGGTGAAAAAGATGCTCTTAAAAACTGGAATATAACATACTACGTGCAGCACCAGCTGTATATGCATTACTTCGAATGTACACGCGGATATTTAACCGTATCATATTCTGGTGGACGAGATTACGCTACATGCAGAACAAACTATAAAAAAGATATAGCTTTACAGTATATAGATAGAGCCAATAAGATTGTTAACGCAAGCCTAGCCCCTACAAAAGTATCTGAGCAATCAGATTACTATTTATGTAGGTTCTGTCCATTTTCAAACGAATGCCATAGCTAAGGATAATTATGAAGACCGCACGAGATTACCAAGAGCCCGCCTTGGTTTACTTATTTAATCACCTATTCACCACAAAAAAACACGCTTTAATTGACGCTCCTGTCGCTGCTGGAAAGTCGTTTCTTATTGCCGAGACCATTAGAAGATTGCATGCTCTATATCCGCATTTAAGAATATTATCACTAGTTCACAGCAAAAGGCTTATTGAACAAAACGTAATAGAGCTGTTTTCACAATACCCAAATGTTGACGCAGGCATATATTGCGCAGGACTAAAGCAGAAGAGACTACATAATGATGTTACTTTTGCGAGCATTCAAAGCATTGCAGGGAAAGCTAGCTTTATGCCTCGGCCACCTGAGATAATAATAATTGACGAAGTGCATCTCGTTTCGCACAAGAGTAGCACGCAGTACAGAGAGTTTATTGCTGACTGCTTAGTCTTAAACCCAAACTTAAGGCTTATTGGCTTTACAGGCACAGTTTTTAGGTCGGACACTGGCAGACTCGACGAAGGAGAGAATAGGTTGTTTGATGAAGTTACCTATACAATCCCTATGACATATATGATTGAAGAGGGTTGGTGGGCTAAGCCCGTATCCCCTAAAGTTGCCTTTGAGATGGATACATCTAACATTCCTATGCGCAATGGTGACTTTGTAAGCAGCGCAATCGAAAGAAATGTAAACACACCAGAGATAAACAAATTATGTATTAATGACCTTGTTGATCTTGGTAGAAACAGAAACCGCTGGTTGGTTTTTGCGGCAGGAAAGCAGCATGCGGAAGATGTTTGTAATGAATTAAGAGCCCATGGTATAGCAGCAGAGTTTATTACAGATGATACACCAGCAAATGAAGAAGATAGCATTCTTGAAAATCACAAAGCTGGTAAGTTTAAAGCCCTTGTTAATGTAGCAAAGTTAACTACTGGCTATAACGATCCATATATTGATCTTATTTGTATTATGCGCCCGATGCGCTCCCCCGCGCTGTACATTCAATGCGTAGGTCGCGGGGTTCGCCCAATCTATGCCGACAATTATGATGCCAGTACAAGGGAGGCAAGACTAAGGGCTATCGCGGATAGCATAAAGCCAAACTGCATGATTGTTGACTATGGAGGGGTTGTAAAAGCATTAGGACCAATAGATAAAATCGAGATTCATAAGAAATATATGGGGGAAGTCGAGAGCGATGGTGAAGGCGAGGCGGCAACAAAAGAATGCCCTCAATGCGGCTCTATTTGCGCAGCCTCACAAAGATATTGCTATAATTGCTCTTATTGCTTCATTGTTTTAGATGATTCTGCGGGTAACGCCGCTGTTGTCAGTGTTGATATTGAGCCTGAGTGGGTTGATGTCCTTGATGTTGGTTATGATAGGCATGAAAAAAAAGGCGGTTTACCCTCTATGAAGGTAACATATTACACCTTAACCAACCTTGTTCGCGAGTGGGTTTGTTTTGAGCATCACACATTTGATGTTGGAGACAATAAAAGATTTGCGTGGAGTCAAGCCGTTAAGTGGCATAAGAAGAGGTTGCCTGATATTGACGTGCCTAAATCGGTTGATGAGGCATTGATTGCCGAATATCCGCAGCCAAAAAGAATACTTATAAAACCAAAGGGTAAGTATTTTGATATACTTGATTATGATTTTTCAGATAAGGAAGAATCTGTAAGTGAAATTATTGACAACAACGAATATTTTGATATTCCTTTTTAAATAAAAGGGGCTGTGGATAAGAGCAGCCCCTTTTATTATTAATCGTTATCTCTTCTTTTAAATGTTATCCTTGGTTTTCCAACGCCAACAGTCCTAGCAGGCTTGAATACAGTTTTTATATTGTCATCAAATAGTGCATAATCTTTTTCTGCTACACTTAATTTGTAATGAATATATTCATTTGGGTTTTTACCTGCTGATTTTATCATTTCTTCGACTTCTAATAACTTTTTTTCGTCCCAAGTGACTTTTTTTGGTGCTACATATTTTATTTCATAATCACCTGCACAAAAATTTGCAGTTCCGCACCCATAGGGTTTATTTTGGAGCATTGTATCTCCCAAGTCTTTAATCATGCCATCTATCTCGTCATTGATCTCGTCTCTCATTTCCTTGAGGGGGGCTAGTCGCGGCTCAATTTCATCAAGAATGCTTAATATCTTGCTTTCAATGACGTTTAAGTCCTGTATTCTATTTGCTATTTTTACTCTTGTGTTTTCCATGTTACTTTCCTTTCATTAATTGAGTTGGTCTTTGGCAAATTCTAGGTGGTAATTATGGCACATGCACTCACAGAAGGTTAGCCATTCATCTCCTGTAAATGTTGTTAAGTCATGTTTTCCAATCTCTTTTGCATATTCATATGCCATTTGTCCGCCATATAAGTATGCTCTTTTTTCGTAATTCTCCAATGCTATCTCCTTCTTTATACTGCTTTCCACAACGTGGTTGGTCGTCCTCTGCCTGCCGCATACACTTCTTCATAGACGGCATCAGCATCTTTTAGTGCGTTAAGAATATTCTTTAAGTCCTTCGGCTTGTGTTTTGCGTATGGATTTATTTTCATCATTCTTGACCATGTTATACCCTTTTCCCCACGGTTACGCAAATCTTCTAATACCTCTTTCTTATCTCCCTCAAACCCTGAATGCGATATATGCATTCTTAACTGTTTAAGATTTTTTTCTGAACACAGCTTCGACCAGTAAATAGCCCATTCGGCATCCTCTTTTTCAATAAAATCTGTCATGGGGTTTCTTGATAACGAACATATCAAAGCTATCCTCATCGCCCATTCATTTTGTCTCACAACTATATTGGATAGCCCATCATCTTCAAGGCTATCTGCTAAATCAATGCAATGTTGCTCATACTCTCTAAACGTTTTCTTTGCGTCGTTTGTAAAAGTAATTATGATTGGATCAACCTTTTCTGATGATACATGTTTAGTATCGCTACGCTCATTTATCACTCTTGCCCAATCTATTATTCTGTCTGGCACTTCAATGTCGGGGCAATCGCGTCTGAGTGCTCTTTTAGTGTCAGATGCATATGTTAAAAATCTGTTAAGAAATCCGCTTTCTATGGCTGATATGTCGACTGCCTTAAAAAATGTACCTGGTGTTGTTGCTCCTATTAGTGACAGTCCTGGGTTATGAACATATCTATTTCTGGTCATTTCTGCCATCTCTTTTTTCATACCCATTGTGGAGTATGACTTTGCTCGTATGACAGAACCGCACCTTGTAATTGCTTGCATAAGGGTTGACACAGCTTCTTTTTGCTGTGAGTTACCATTAGTGCCTTTGCAAGCCTCAAGATATAGTCCTAGTTCATCAATTGCAGCTATATGAGCTGGTCTGTAAAGTAGCTCTGACATTACCGCACCTGGTGCGGTATATCCTTCACCAACTATTAGTCCTTCATTGCCTGTCGCGCTAGACAGCTCTTCAATGACAGTCTTTATGTGTTCTTTGCCTGTCGCTGTTTTCCCAATACATAAGAAGAACAAGGAGCTATAATTGTTGCTTGACGACCTATAAGATCGCGCAAGCCAGACAGAACATATTGCCAAGGCGGTTTGTACTGCGAATCCAGGTTGATATGCACCGCTTGTTGCGTTGTAATAATCGAACATGTTCCCTAATACGCCGCTTGGTCTGATAATAATGTCGTCATTATGAATGACTCTTTGAGTTGTGTTGCTTACCGTTGTTGATTGAGGTTTAAGATATCTCGATAGCTCATTTAGCCCTAACTCATTATGCATATCATTAAAGTCACCACCGCATAAAGGGAAGATGATATCCAAACCTAGAGATGATGCTACGTGTTCTGCCTTCTCCCTACCTGTATTTATTCTTGCGTCTATATCATCGTCACCAGCAACAATAATTATTGATTTTTGGTATGCGTCTTTAACAGTGGAAGCGACGTTATACATATTTGTAGATGAAAAAGTTACGCAAACAGTGTTGCCAGTCGCCATACTAAGGCTACGCCCTGTGGCATAACCCTCGCATATATAAACGATATCATTGTTACCCGCTATATATAAGCAGCATCCCTTTTGCCGCCCTCCCTTCATCATTCTTTTGTTACCTATACTGTTTCCATTGACAGTATAAGACCCTTCATTTTTAATGAATTGAAGAGAAGATAACTCACCATTCCTTGTAACAGGTATTATTAACTCCCCATTTGGATCATTGACAAAGGTTTCTCTTATTAGCGGGCAGGGTGTTATTTTTTTGTTTAGCAAGTATTTTGCGTCAGGTCTTGCGGGGGCTGCGTTTTGATAGATATTTAAAGCTCTCTTTGCTGCTTCTCCATATCTGCGCTCTTGTTCAAGCTCTGCGGCTTTATGCGCTAAATCTTGCGCCTCTTGATACGCGCTCTTTTCTTGAAGGCTCATGGTGCGTTGAGATTTTGATGACCATTGGTGTTTAGAACCATCTTTCCAGTCGCCAAATGAGGCAACGCCAATTATTCTGTCTTTGACTTCAAGTTCTTTATACCAATACCAACCTGATTGCTGCCCTTTCTTGATGTCCAAGGGGCTGCCAACGCGACCAATAATCCCGTTGACCTCGAGCCTAGTTGGCTTCTCAAAGCCATATGACGTGAGTTCGTTAATAAAAGCGGTGCGTGGATCATTGCATTCTGACACGCAAGCATCTCTCATCGCCCGTGTTATTTGCGCTGTATATGGTGTTAAATCAACCATCAATAGCCCTTTTTGTTAATATTTAATTGGTGGCTGTATTTGTATAAAGTGATCTTTGTGTTCTTCTGATTCTTGAATACCTTTCATATACTTTCATTGCACTTCTCCAACTTGTTAGCTGCTTCTATTAACTTCTTGGCATAGTCTGAATCCTTACTATATCTAAACCCTATACTTTCTAGAACCTCCGTTAGAGTAGCCCAAGTACCACTTAATTGAACCATAACGCAATCGTTATGTTTTACTAGATAAGCAGTGTGCTCATAATCCAAATTGGTAGCCTCAAGTACATTATTACGCCAGTGAAGTACCATACATAAACCTTTAACTCTCCGTATGTACTTTGACCGTCTAAAATAAGTATCGTTAAGATAAGCATTTGTAAGACAAGTACCCCCAAGAGTAACGTCCCTAAGATCAGCACCTTCTAGATTAGCAAGGCCAAGATTAACACCTCTAAGATTAGCACCTCTAAGACTAGCACCTCTGAGACTAGCACATTCGAAATCAGCACCCCTAAGATCAACGCCTCTAAGGTCAACCCCGTCAAGGTCAGAGATATTAAAATTAATATACCTAAAATCAACCCCCTTAAAAGCAAGACCTTTAAAATCAACCTCCCTAAGATCAGCACCTATAAGGTCGAGACGCGAGATCGGGTTACTACACCAACCTTTACAACGCTCGCGTGCTTCTACTTGTCCTCTAGCGAACCCCGATGCTAGCTGTGCTTTATGCTTAGCAAGAACATCTTCTAAATCATGATAGATTACTATTTTTGAATTTTTTTCATACACTTTCATTTTATTTATCCTTTTTATACTTAATAAATTTAACTGTGAAGTATTTAAGTTAATGCGTCAATATGTTTTTTATTTTTTTTAAATTATTTTAATGCTGTTAGTCCAAGGGTATAGATAATTGTTAAATTATATAGTACATTAATAGAGGTTAATTTTAAGAAGAAGGGTATATTGTGTTTAAACTATTTTTAGACCTTTATAACTTTATTTATAACAACAGCGGAAATTTAAAATGAGAAAATCAAAATACGGGAATAAGAAAGTTGAAGCGTTCGGGCTTAAATTTGATAGCAAAGGCGAGTATCACAGGTATTTATTCTTAAAAGCAGCGCAAGATGATGGGCTTATCCACGAATTGAAAACACAAGTACCGTTTAAAATTGTAATAAATGATACTTTAATCTGTAAATATATAGCCGATTTTACTTATTTGAAAAATGAAACTGGCTTATTGGTGGTTGAGGATTTTAAAGGTGTAGAAACCGCTATTTTTAAGTTAAAGAAAAAACTTATGCTTGCTTCAAATGGTGTGGATTTGTATATAACAAAATCACCCAGCGCGGATATTTAAAAATCCTCAATCATTTATATTGATTTTACGCACATTAACATTGTGTGCTTTAAATTCTATAACCCAAACAAATGGGTTAGTACCATGTTACCTTTTATTGAATTCCATAGCACTTTAAATAAATCGCGGTTTTCATTTTATTATCCTTCTATAGTTTTTTATTTATTTGGTTAAGGTTAACTTAGGAGCAATAAAGTCCTGCCCATAGCCCCAAAGATAAATATATCCAGCTTTTGTTAACTTAGGAGCATTAAATTTATGTTTATAATCACGAAGATCAATCTTTCCAGCCTCTTTTAACTTAGGAGCATAAAAGTCCTGCTTATAGTCCCAAAGACAAATATGTCTAACTTCTCTTAACTTAGGAGCTTTAAATTTATACTCATAGCCATGAAGATCGATATATCCAGCCTTGGTCAAATTAGGAACATTAAAATCATGCTTATAGTCTTCAAGATCAATCTTTCCAGCTTTTGTTAGCTTTGGAACATCAAAATCATGCTTATGTTCCCGAAGATAAACATCTCCAGCTTCTCTTAAATTCGGCGCTTTAAATTTATACTCATAGCCATGAAGATCGATATATCCAGCCTTGGTCAAATTAGGAACATTAAAATCATACCCATAGCCATCAAGATCGATAAATCCAGCCTCTTTTAACTTAGGAGCATAAAAGTCCTGCTTATAGTCCCAAAGACAAATATGTCTAACTTCTCTTAACTTAGGAGCTTTAAATTTATACTCATAGCCATGAAGATCGATATATCCAGCCTTGGTCAAATTAGGAACATTAAAATCATGCTTATAGTCTTCAAGATCAATCTTTCCAGCTTTTGTTAACTTAGGAGCATTAAAGTTATACTCGTAACCATCAAGATAAATATTTCCAGCTTCTCTTAAATTCGGCGCATTAAAGTTATACTCGTAGCCTTCAAGATAAATATCTCCAACCTTGGTTAACTTAGGAGCATAAAAATCATATTCATAATCATCAAGATAAATGTCTCCAGTCGTGGTAACATCTCCATTCTCATGGACTTTATAAGGAACATTAAGCTTTTTAAGTGTTTCAATTGTAATTTTAGTGTCTTTATTCATTTTTTTAACTTTCTTTTTGTTATAAGTTTAATAAGCCTATCTTTAAGTTTATGAAAACAAAAAACATTAGTTGCTTTTCGATATTGAGTAACGTCCCTTTTTTTGCTTTTAAATTCGAGCTCAAGTATAG
>JALSJN010000079.1 GCA_026989335.1 Thiotrichaceae bacterium | reverse complement strand
AGTCGTTCCAGTCTTGAATACCTGTAATAGCATCAAGGTATTGATCGCCACGCATGAATACCAGTGCGGGCCATGAGCGAAAACCATATAAGCTTTGCAATTTCTTCTCATCGCTACGCGCAATGACAGCAGGAACAAGAGTAGAAAATACTGTTATCAGTTCAGGTAACACAACCGCCACATCATTACTTTCAGGGAAGCGTACGATGTCTTGTGTGAAAAATAAGACAGAATGTTCGTGCTGTGCTAAAAACGCATCAATGTTACTTAGGTCGAGTAAAGGGTAGTTAAGCTCTTCACTGAGTCGGTCAATGAGTGGTGTTGGAGTTGGTTCTGGTGGCATTGTGATTTTCCTATATGGTTTTCTATTTTGGCTTTATTTAGCTTTTTGATTGGGTTGTGTTTGCTGGCTCTGCATTTGTTGGCGCTGTATTGGTTGGCACTTTGTTTGCTGGAACTAGGCCTTTCAAATGATCAGGTAATTCAGGTTCTCGATTAATTAAATCGGCAAAAAGGTGGTCGATTTGATCGCCACCTTGCATAACATCGGATACCGCGTTATGCGCCAGTATGGTTTGCTCCGCATCTTCTGCTGTCATGGTTTCACGCGCTGCACCTAAAAAGTTAAGTATCCATGTGCCTTTAGGTTGATCACCTACCAGCATCATATCAACGACTTCTTGGGTGTTGTTTGCCTCGCAAAGTGCATGACTGCCTTGCATTTCTACGACTTGCATTGGGGTGCCTAAACACATATCAGATGTTCTCTTTTATTTGTCGTATTGACCACGGTAATCAACGTCTACGCCCATCGAGTCTTCTAATATAGAAGCTTTCGGGTCGAACACCATATCTTTTGAGGCGAGGACTCGGTCATCGCCCGTACGACAAGCCAACTCCGCCGAAGGTCTGCCCGCTTCGTAATCGTTAAGTGCCATTTGTGCGGGTGAAAGCACTTCTGTTGTTGGCAGTGGTTCTTTTCGCTTGGTATAAGTAATACCTAAGTCCGTTAAATAGTGCAGTGCTTTTTCAATGGAGGGTTGTATTTGTTTTTTTACCTCGGCACGTAAGCTACCACCGAAGTCTTCTATTTCTACAGGTTGCACGCCAATGAGAATCATTTTTTCAGGCAAGTCGCCAATTAAATCAGATGTCATTAAAACTTCTTGGAAACCCGTTTGATGCAGACTCATTTTTTTGGCACCCATGAACATAGGCACATCACCATCTTCAGTGATCTTCATTTGACCGCAGGGCAGGCCGTAGTCAATCGCGTCAAAAATAACCAACACATCGCAAAGTTGTACGTGAGGAACGAGGTAAATACCTTGTGTGCCGCCGTCCATAAGTTTGACGTTTTCTGGGAAGATATATTGGCGATTTAGCTCTTCAACACAACGAACGCCAAAGCCTTCATCTGCCCAAAGGATATTACCAATACCGAGGATTAAAATCTGTTGATCTTTCATAAAATAGACAAGTTTAGTTTTTATTGGAAGATAGTATTACAATATTAAAAATTAGTGAAACAATACTTTGCAGTTTTCTGAAAAATGTCGTGCTGCAGCTAAATCAAAGCTGTTACCTATGTAAGTACTTGATATAAATATGACAAAATCATAATATTATAATATGCTAATGGTTTTAATCCGTGTTTTTTTTAGGGTTATTTCTATTTTCAGCGGAAAGTAATCTTCCACTTGTTTGCACTAGATGCATACCGTCTGTCCGATTCACCAACCAAGGAGGCGGGGTGTTTAATTACTAAGCCTATGATTCAAATAGATAAAAATATTTGGCACGCAGATTGCATGGTAAGTATATGATCAGCGTTACGGCTGGTTGTTAAAAAAAATAATCAAAAAATGTAACTTAAGGAGAAGATTTGTATGACTGAAACATTTTATGAAGTGATGCGCCGGCAGGGTATATCCCGTCGTAGTTTCTTAAAATACTGTAGTTTGACTGCAGCCGCCCTAGGCTTAGCACCTGAATTCGCGGGAAAAATTGCCCACTCAATGGAAACTAAACCTAGAATCCCAGTGTTATGGTTGCACGGACTAGAGTGTACGTGTTGTTCAGAATCGTTTATTCGTTCTGCGCATCCATTAGCGAAAGACGTTATTTTGTCGATGATCTCATTGGATTACGATGACACCATCATGGCAGCTGCGGGCACGCAAGCTGAGGCTATTATTGAAGAAACTATCAAAAAGTATGATGGTGAGTTCGTATTGGCGATTGAAGGAAACGCACCGCTTAATCAAGAAGGGATGTCCTGTATTATTGCGGGCAAGCCTTTCTTGGAACAGTTAAATCATGTTGCAAAACATTGTAAGTTCATTATTTCTTGGGGGTCTTGTGCGTCATACGGCTGTGTTCAAGCAGCTGCACCGAATCCTACAAAAGCTGTGCCTACGCATAAAGCGATTAAAACCAATAAACCTATTATCAAGGTACCTGGTTGCCCTCCTATTGCTGAGGTTATGACAGCGGTTATTACTTACATCCTTACGTTTGAAAAAATGCCAGAGCTTGATCGTCAAGGTCGTCCAAAAATGTTCTACAGTCAGCGTATTCACGATAAGTGTTACCGTCGTCCTCACTTTGATGCGGGTCAGTTTGTTGAGAAGTTTGACGATGAAGGCGCACGTAAAGGCTACTGTCTTTATAAAGTCGGCTGTAAAGGTCCGACAACCTATAACGCTTGTTCAACGATTCGTTGGAACGAAGGTACATCCTTCCCGATTCAAGCAGGTCATGGTTGTATTGGTTGTTCAGAAGATGGTTTCTGGGACAAAGGATCATGGTACGCACGCTTATCTGATATTACTCAATTTGGTATTGAAGCCAATGCGGATAAAGTTGGATTAGGCGCAGCAGCAGTAGTAGGTACGGGTATCGTAGCTCATGCGGCATTGAGTGCAGTTAAAGCGGCTCAGAATAAAAGTGAGACCTTACAAGTCGAAGGATCAGTTAAACAGAAGGAGAATGTATAGATGAGCGTTATTGAAACCCCTAACGGTTATAAGTTAGACAATTCGGGTAAGCGTGTTGTTTTTGATCCGATCACGCGTATCGAAGGGCATATGCGCATCGAAGTGAACCTTGATGAAAACAATGTTATTCGTAATGCTGTTTCAACAGGAACAATGTGGCGTGGACTTGAAGTTATTTTAAGAGGCCGTGACCCTCGCGATGCATGGGCATTTGTTGAGCGTATCTGTGGTGTTTGTACAGGTTGTCATGCATTGGCATCGGTTCGTTCGGTTGAAGATGCTTTGGGTATCAAGATTCCACCTAATGCACATTTGATTCGTGAAATCATGGCTAAAACGCTACAGGTTCACGATCACGTGGTGCATTTCTATCATCTTCATGCTTTAGACTGGGTTAACCCAGTTAATGCATTAAAAGCTGATCCTAAAGCGACATCAGAATTACAGCAGTCTGTTTCTCCGCATCACCCTATGTCAAGCCCAGGTTACTTCCGTGATGTACAAACACGTATTAGAAAGTTTGTAGAGTCAGGGCAACTTGGACCATTTAAAAATGGTTACTGGGATAATCCTGCCTATAAACTACCGCCAGAAGCAGATTTGATGGCAGTAACTCACTACCTTGAAGCACTTGATTTACAGAAAGAATTTGTAAAAGTGCATACTGTATTTGGTGGTAAAAACCCGCATCCCAACTACCTTGTTGGTGGTGTTCCATGTGCAATCAATATGGATTCAGAGATGTCAGCAGGCGCACCATTGAATATGGAGCGTTTGAATTTCGTATTTGCACGTATCCAAGAAATGGTTGATTTCAATAAGAATGTTTACATTCCTGATGTAATTGCTATTGCCAGTTTTTACAAAGGTCAGCTTTGGGGTGGTGGACTTGGTGCACTTAGTGTTATGGACTACGGCGCATACCCTAAGGTTAACTACGACAAATCTACTGATCAGTTACCAGGCGGTGCAATTCTTAATGGTAATTGGGATGAAGTATTTCCTGTTGATGCAGAAGATCCTGAGCAAGTTCAAGAATTTGTTTCACATTCTTGGTATACCTACCCTGATGAGACAAAAGGTCTACACCCTTGGGATGGTATAACGGATCCGAACTATGATCCAAAAGGACCTAACTTTAAAGGTGAGACGAATAACGTTGAAAACTTTGATGAGTCTGCAAAGTACTCATGGGTTAAGTCACCACGATGGAGAGGAAATGCGGTTGAAGTTGGGCCGTTGTCTCGTTATGTATTGGCTTATGCTCAAGGTGTTGAATATGTTCAAGAGCAAGTTAATCGTAGCTTAGCAACGTTCAATCAAATGGCTGGTACTAATCTTGATGCGAAAACAGCATTAAACTCAACCATTGGTCGTACGCTTGCGCGTGCATTAGAGTCTGACTACTGTTCGGATATGATGGTTGATGATTGGAACGAGTTAATTAGCAACATCAAAAATGGTGATAGTTCTACAGCTAACATGGAAAAATGGGATCCATCAACATGGCCAGATGAAGCACAAGGTGTGGGCACAGTAGCTGCTCCACGTGGTGCTTTGGGTCATTGGATTGTTATCAAAGATGGCAAGATCAAAAACTACCAATGTGTTGTGCCTTCGACTTGGAACGGTTCACCGCGTGACTACGCCGGTAATATCGGTGCTTTCGAAGCATCATTGATGAATACACCGGTTGAACGTGCCGACGAGCCAGTAGAAATATTACGTACGATTCATAGTTTTGACCCGTGTATGGCTTGTTCTACTCATGTAATGAGCCCCGATGGTGAAGAACTTGCTGATGTTAAAGTACGCTAATTAAAGGAGATATGACAATGTTAAGAAAGATGTTTACAACTAAGTTTAAAACACGTTTATCACTTGCCGTTCCTGCTTTATTCGCAGTTTCACAGGTAAGTGCTCACCCTAGTGGTCATGCAGAAATCACGATGTCACAGTTGATTGAACACATGCTTGCTAGTCCATTTCATACAGGAATCATTGCTGCATCTGTTATCGCAGTTGCGGTTGTGATTCGTACTGTGTCGAAGCAAAAGGCAGCAAAGGCCGATAAATCAGAATAGGAGTTTATTATGTCTACTACAGTTGAAAAACGGAACGACATGGAAATGGCTCCTGCAATATATGTGTATGAAGCACCCGTGCGTATTTGGCACTGGATTAATGCTTTAGCAATCACCGTACTTGCGGTAACAGGCTACTTTATTGCTAGTCCGTTACCGTCAATGTCGGGGGAGGCGAGTGATCATTTCCTTATGGGATATATTCGCTTTGTACATTTTGCAGCTGGTTATGTTATGGCGGTTGGCTTTTTAGGGCGCATTTATTGGGCACTAGTTGGCAATAGTCATGCAAGGCAACTTTTCTTCCCCCCTCTATTTAGTGGGGAGTTTTGGAAAGGCGTTTGGCATGAAGTTAAGTGGTATTTGTTTATGACAAAAGAGCCGCATAAATATGTCGGGCATAACCCATTAGCGATGCTTGCTATGCACTTTGTATTCCTTTGGGGCTCATTGTTCATGATTGTTACTGGCTTTGCGTTATACGGTGAAGGATCAGGAATGGGCAGTTGGCAGTTTACAATGTTCAGCAGCTGGGTAATACCCTTGTTTGGTCAAAGTATGGATGTTCATACATGGCACCATATGACGATGTATGCCATTCTTCTTTTCGTAATGATCCATATTTATTTAGCAGTACGTGAGGATATTATGTCGCGTCAATCTATGGTGAGTACGATGATTAGTGGTTGGAGAATGTTTAAAGACAGTCGCCCACCGAAAGATGGCCATTAATCAGAGGTCTTTAATCAGAACCTTCTTACGTGTTATTGAGATAACAACTCATAGCACAAACACCTTCGACTATAGGGTGCTGACTTCTCCTGACCTCCTATTGGTAAGAAGTGCCGTATAGTCGATTTTTTTGTCTAATAGAGATCTTTGCAAGACTCGGAATGACGAGTAGAAATGGCTGAAATCCCACTGCTTTTCGTTGAAAATTTTGCTAATAACTTGTTATTTAGCTCATTTTTTTTACCTCAATCAGTGAAATGTCATCCGACTTTAGCAAGCTTGCCGTTTTGTTGTTTAAAACGGACAACTTGATTTTTAGAGTTCGCCGTTTCTTTCGCTAGCGACTTGTGCAAAGGTTTTATTGAAAAATAAAATCTTCAAAAGAGGTAAATATGAAAATAAGTTACACAAAAGTATTATTATTAGCAGCTTTTTTATCAAGTTCAAACGTCGCGCTAGCTGGTCCGAATAATGGATACACAACTGCAGCTAATGTCTATTCAGGGTCATCTTCACGGGGCTGGTATGGTGGTGGTGTTGCGCATGTTTTAGCAGGATGGAAAGCCGAAGCTGATGCAAAATCTAAACCTGAGACAGTCATTGAGCCTGTTACAGAAACACTAGAGCAACAAGTGCCAGTAAAAGTGGAAGCAACGCCTAACGATGAAACTATGACTCCTTCGAGTGAGGCTGTCCCAGAAGTGATGGGGGCTCCAACGCCAGAATAAATTTAAGGAGATCTTGATCAAGTCCAATTATTTTTAGCTTGCCAAATCTGCCGATCTTATCCACGAAGATCGGCGCAATATTTAGTGCTTTGCTTGCAACTGACTTAAAAGCGAATGCAGAATAACTATTACGACTCACGTGGTGAAAAATAGCGACAAATTTTTCTACGCTAATTCTAATTGACTTAATCCTCCTTAATTTTTTTCAGCTAAAAATGCTACGTTATGCTTTGTAAGAGTGTGTAGTAAGTAGAAGAGGGTAGCTGTATATCACCTGAAGCTAAGTTTCGAGTCCATCCATCCAGACCCACTATATTTCCAAAAGCATCCTTTCTGATGCTTTTTTATTTGTGCTTTATTTTTTATTTATGTAATTATTTTGATGTCAAACTTGACTTAATCTCTTAACCAAACTAAAAGTCTTTTTAAGAGGGTCGCCTCATAATGGGATGTTGAAATGAAACAAATATTTGATAAAAATAATAATGATAATACAACGAATAATAGATTGGATACTTTACTCGATGGGGAGAATGCAGCTTATCTTGAAGTACTGTTTGAAGCGTATTTAAGTGACCCTAAGTCAGTTAATGAAAGTTGGCAGCGGTACTTCTCTGAGTTGCCTATTTCAGCAGTTTTTCAACGAGGAGAATCGCATAGTTCTCTGCGTGATCAATTTCGTACAAATAAATTACATAATGCTACATCTCACCAACGGCCTGATGCTTCAGCGGAAGTTTTAAAGACTGAAAGGCAGCAGGTACATTTGTTTCAAATGATAGATGCTTATCGAACGATCGGACATTTAGTGGCGGATACTAATCCGTTAAATGAAAAAGCGGTTATCCCCAGTTTACCTGAGCTTTCCTTATCATATTATGAGCTTGATCAGGTGGATAAAAATAAATTGTTTGATCCTGGCAATTTTCAATTATCAGCCCCCCCGACACTTGAAAATATTTATCGTGCATTACGTAGTACTTATACAGAAAGTATTGCTATTGAATACATGCACATTATGTCTACTGAGGAGAAAAGTTGGATTCAAAGTCGCTTGGAACCGAACATGGCTAGACCCAATTTTGATGCCAAGAAAAAAATTCAGTTATTAGATTATTTAACTGCTGCTGAAACCTTAGAACGTTATTTACATACTAAATATGTTGGTCAAAAGCGCTTTTCATTAGAAGGTGGTGAAAGCCTTGTTCCTTTATTGCAAGAAATCATTCATCACTCTGGCAGTCAAAAAACGCGCGAGATGATTCTAGCTATGGCGCATCGTGGACGCTTAAATGTATTAATCAACATAATGGGTAAGTCACCAGAATCGCTGTTTAAAGAGTTTGAAGATACCAATACCGATGATAGTTCTTATGATTTACTTGCAGGTGACGTTAAATACCATAAAGGTTTTTCTTGCAGTATCCAGACCAGTCAAGACCCGATGCATTTACATTTAGCGTTTAACCCATCTCACCTCGAGATTGTTAACCCAGTTGCTAGTGGTTCTGTACGTGCACGACAAGATAGACGTGATGATCAAGGTGGGCAAGTTATCGGTGTTGCAATACACGGTGATGCAGCTTTTGCCGGTCAAGGTGTGGTGATGGAAGCATTCAATATGGCTCAAACACGTGGTTACCGTATCCATGGTACGGTGCATATTGTGATAAACAACCAAATTGGTTTTACCACCAGTACTCAAATAGATAGTCGTAGTACGTTCTACCCCACCGATGTGGCAAAAATGGTGAATGCGTTAATACTGCATGTTAATGGTGATGATCCAGAAGCTGTCGTTTTTGCCGCACAGTTTGCGTTAGATTATCGACTGAGGTTTAAAAAAGATGTCGTTATAGATTTAGTCTGTTATCGCCGTCATGGTCATAATGAGGCCGATGAACCTGCGATGACACAACCTTTAATGTATACCGCAATTCGAAATAAAAAAACCACACGAGAACTGTATGCTGATAAGTTAGAAAAAGAAGGTGTGATTTCTGAGAACGAGCCACACGAGAAAATTGAATCTTTTAAAGAACGATTATCACAAGGTTTACCAGCCGTTGATACCTTAGATTTTAGCAGTGTGCCTGAGCATTTTAGAGTAAATTGGGATGCCTTTAAGGGTCGTGATTGGACCACAAAATCGGATACCCGTTTTGATGTAAAAACCTTACAGGAAATGACTAAACGGTTTCATACCATTCCAGACAGTAATTTTGTATTACATAAACGTGTGGCAAAAATATTAGAGCAACGCAATGAAATGGCACTGGGGAAACGTCCGTTAGATTGGGGTTTTGCAGAAAACCTTGCATACGCTACCTTATTGTCTGAGGGCTTTGATATAAGATTAAGTGGTCAGGATAGCGGTCGAGGGACTTTCTCACATCGTCATGCTGTGCTTCATAACCAAATCAAACGTCAAGCTTGGATTCCTTTAAAACATGTTGCTGAGAAACAAGGCTCATTTAATGTAATCGACTCAGTTTTATCGGAAGAAGCAGTTCTAGCATTTGAGTATGGTTATGCAACCTCATCACCTAATACCCTCGTCATTTGGGAGGCCCAGTTTGGTGACTTTGCTAATGGCGCACAGGTTGTGATTGATCAATTTATTAGTTCGGGTGAACAAAAATGGGGACGCTTGTGTGGACTCACCTTGTTTTTACCGCATGGTTACGAGGGAATGGGAGCAGAACATTCTTCTGCCCGCCTTGAACGATACTTACAACTTTGTGCCGAAAAAAACATGCAAGTTTGCGTACCCAGTACACCGGCGCAAACCTTTCATATGCTGCGTAGACAGATGATCCGTCCCTATCGCCGACCTTTAATTGTGATGACGCCAAAGAGTTTATTACGCAAACCTGAAGCTGTAAGCTCATTAGAGGAACTTACAGAGGGTTCATTTAAAACGATTATTGATGATATTCGATACTTGAAAACAAAAGGGGAAATTAGTCGCGTAGTGTTATGCAGCGGTAAAGTGTTTTACGATTTGCTGAAGAAATCGAATGAGGCAGGATTAAGCCATATTGCTTTGATTCGAATTGAGCAACTTTATCCTTTTCCGGCTAAATTATTAAAATCGATTTTATTGACTTATACGAACTTAAAAGAGCTAATATGGTGTCAGGAAGAACCACGAAATCAAGGCGCTTGGGATAGCACAAAACATCGCTTTAGATTGTATGAAGATCAGTATCGTGTCATGTGCGTAAGCCGGCCCGCAGCAGCTGCACCCGCTGTAGGGTCGCATAAAGCTCATGATAAACAACAAACTGACTTAGTCTTAGAAGCTCTAGGCCTAATTGTTAATAAGCTAAATCCCGACATCGTAAAAGAGAAAAAACAATGAC
>JALSJN010000078.1 GCA_026989335.1 Thiotrichaceae bacterium | reverse complement strand
CAACTCAAACAGCTTATCAACCACAATCAGCTTATTTTTAAAATGGTTTTCAGTAAGGTATTTTAATAATGAGTCATCATAGACCATTGCATCAACCTCCCCACGGTCGATAGCCTTTAAACTTTCTAAAACTGTCGGATAATAGTCACGTTTTAACTGGCGTTGTGCTAAGTATTGGTCGCTACTTGAGTTTTTAATACTGGCGATGCGCGCTTTTGATAAGTCGTCGGGGCCAGAGATAAGGGGCTGGCTTTTAGCCAGAGTTAACGTCGAAGCCACTCCCGCGATTACGGCAGAAACCATCAGTAACGAGGCAAACATCCAAAATAAAGCGATCACTCTACCGCTAATGGTTTGCGGGGTCATATCGCCATAACCCACTGTCGTCATTGTTACCGCAGCCCACCACATTCCTGCGGGAATACCTTTAAGCGGGTTCGGGTTAAAATTCTCTGGGTTTCTTTTTCGTTCAACTAACCAAGTTAATGTCCCGGTAACGAAAAGACTTATAAATAGCGCTAAAAGAATAAATAACATTTGACCAGAGAAAATAGCCCTGATAACACTGCGCCAACCATCGTTTAAATTCTTAGGCGTTACAATACTTAGCCCTGTAGAGTAATAAGAGTGGCTAAAATCAAAGTTTGATTCTCTTTTTGAGGTAATTGTTATTGCGGCAATTCCAGCATTAATAGAAGCATTCGTAACACCATCAAGTAACGGCTTTAGACCGAGTTCTTTCCATTCGTAGTTTATCTTTAGCTCTTTCGCAATTATCTCCCAAAGTTCAATGCTGATGCCATGCCATTTACCATCTTTGTCCTTCATTGCAAAAGGTTCAGCTATTTTCGTACCGATAGTTAATGTTTTATCAAAAGACTCAGAGTAACTAAATGATGTGAAGCACATCGTAAGAAGTATTAAAGCTAACAACGACTTTTCTCTTTTTTTCATTAGGTTAATCACATGGTTAGATAAAAGTTATAAATAATTGAGAATTCTCAATTTTGATGGTCTAAACTCGGTTAAAGATCTGCTACATAATTCTGTAATAGTTATATCGTTAATTAATACATAAGAATAATGTAGCACATCTTTGAAATAGGATTTTTTTAAAACCAAAGGAGAAGGTTTATGAGTGAAGCAAAAAAAATGAGTCTAACGGTCAAGGTATTGTTAGGTATGGCACTGGGTATTATTGTGGGGTTAGCGATAAATCTCACGGGGATGAATGCTCCAGGTACTTTTATTAATGAATATATCG
This sequence comes from Thiotrichaceae bacterium, assembly GCA_026989335.1. GTDB lineage: Bacteria > Pseudomonadota > Gammaproteobacteria > Thiotrichales > Thiotrichaceae > Cocleimonas. The sequence goes on along the minus strand of JALSJN010000078.1, from coordinate 43,369 downwards.
TTAACGGCTTATTCCATGTTGTGGGAAAAATGTTTGTTAACGCATTGAAAATGTTGGTAGTTCCACTGGTCTTCTTCTCACTTATTTGTGGTGTGTGCGGTATCGGTGACATCCGTATGTTAGGTCGTGTGGGCGGTAAATCATTTGCGCTCTATATGATGACAACAGCGATTGCGATTGCTACTGCGATCTTAATTGCAGTTACTTTCGGTATTGGTAAAGGCATGAATATCGCTACTAAAGCAGAATTTGCAGGTAAAGAGCAGCCACCATTATCACAAGTTTTGATTGATATTATCCCTAAAAACCCAATTGCATCAATGGCTAATGGTGATATGTTGCCAATAATATTCTTCTCTATTTTGCTCGGTATAAGCATGTTAATGCTAGGTAAAAAAGCAAAGAGCTTTATTGAAGGCGCTGAAATAGCCAATGAAATAATGATGAAAATGGTTAATATCATCATGTCAGTTGCACCCTATGCAGTATTTGCATTGATCGCTAAAGCTATATCCACGCTTGGTCTTGATTTATTAGCCTCACTAGCAGGTTATGTAGGTGTGTTAGTCGGGGCGTTAATGTTCCACTTGTTTATAACCCTAATGATAGTGCTTAAAGTATTCTCTGGCTTAAGTCCTGCAATGTTCTTAAAGAAAATCAGAAATGTTCAAGTGTTTGCCTTTAGTACTGCAAGTTCAAACGCAACGATCCCTGTTACGATGAGAACAGTGACCGAACGCTTTGGTGTTAATAACTCGGTGGCATCGTTTACAGTGCCCTTCGGTGCAACTATAAACATGGATGGTACGGCCATCATGCAGGGTGTTGCGACAGTCTTTATCGCCAATGTCTACAATGTAGACCTTGGGATATCTGGCTACTTAACCGTTATCTTAATGTCAGTGTTAGCCTCTATCGGTACGGCAGGTGTGCCGGGCGTAGGTTTAATTATGCTGTCAATGGTATTTACTCAGGTTGGTTTGCCAGTAGAAGGAATTGGTCTAATCCTTGGTGTTGATCGCTTGATGGATATGATTAGAACGGCTGTCAATGTATCAGGTGATGCAACTGTCTCATCAATCGTTGCTAAAAGTGAGGGCAAGATGGATGTTTCTATCTACAATGACCCCGATGCGGGCATGCTAGATACCGATGAAGCCTTGGAGATTGATGCTGCTGTTGAAGCTGATATGAAAGCAGCAGTTGAGGCTACACATAAAAAATAGTTGTTTGTAAAATAGTCCGAAGTTTAACTATTCGGAGTCAAAAGGCAGAGCTTAGCTCTGCCTTTTTTTATGAGGTAAGTACCTGTATTTCCCTACCTTTCATCAGCGATTCTGATATACTTTGATCACGTTTTTTACTGGTCGCAAGACTCACCCATTTATGTCTGAATTTGCTAAAGAAATAATCCCGATTAATCTTGAAGATGAGATGCGTAAATCGTATCTAGAATACGCCATGAGCGTGATAGTAGGGCGTGCTTTACCTGATGTTCGCGATGGTTTAAAGCCCGTTCATCGCCGCGTGTTATTCGCTATGCATGAAATGCGCAACGACTTTAACAAGCCGTATAAAAAGTCGGCTCGTATAGTTGGTGATGTAATCGGTAAATATCACCCACATGGTGATACAGCGGTGTATGATACGATGGTGCGTATGGCGCAACCCTTCTCCATGCGTTACATGCTGATTGATGGCCAAGGTAACTTTGGTTCGGTCGATGGTGATTCACCTGCTGCGATGCGTTATACCGAAGTACGTATGGCGAAAATTGCTCATGACTTATTGGCTGACCTTGATAAGGAAACAGTTGATTTTCAAGGTAATTACGATGATTCTGAGTTCGAGCCAGTAGTTTTCCCGACACGCTTACCCAATTTGTTACTTAACGGTTCATCCGGTATTGCGGTGGGTATGGCGACCAATATTCCACCACACAATATTACGGAGGTCATTAATGCTTGTGTCGCCTTAATTGATGACAGCACACTCAGCATTGATGATTTAATGGTTTACCTGCCAGGGCCAGACTTCCCAACGGCTGGTGTTATCAACGGTGCACATGGTATTAAACAGGCTTACCATACGGGTAAGGGCTCAGTAAAAATCCGAGCTGTCGCTGATTTTGAAACCGATAAAAATGGTCGTGAAAAAATTGTTGTTACGGAATTACCGTACCAAGTTAACAAAGCACGTCTTATTGAGAAAATAGCCGAGCTGGTTAAAGATAAGAAAATTGAAGGCATCTCAGAGTTACGTGATGAGTCGGATAAAGACGGCATGCGCATGGTGGTTGAACTAAAGCGCGGGGAAGTCGCAGAGGTTATTCTTAATAATCTTTACAAACAGACTCAGATGCAAAGCAGTTTTGGCATGAATATGGTGGCGTTAATTGATGGCGCGCCTAAGTTGTTTAACCTTAAAGAAATTATTGAAGCCTTTATTCGTCACCGCCGTGAAGTGGTCACGCGTCGTACTATTTATTTACTACGCAAAGCGCGTGAGCGCGCTCATATTTTAGAAGGTTTAGCCGTTGCATTAGGCAGTATTGATGAGATTATTGCACTTATACGCTCATCAGCTAATCCGGCAGAAGCAAAAGAGCGTTTGTTAGCACAAGCATGGAAAGCAACTATTGTTTTAGAAATGCTTGAAAAAGCAGATTCATCGGTAGCACGACCTGAAGATTTAGACCCGCGTTTTGGTGTGAAAGATGACGGTTATTGGTTAACTGAAATTCAAGTTAAAGCCATTTTAGATTTACAATTGCATCGTTTAACCGGTCTTGAAAAAGACAAGATCATTGGTGAATACCGTGAGTTAATGACTAAGATTATCGACTTTTTAGATATTCTCGGTTCGCCAGAGCGTTTAATGCGCGTAATTCGTGAAGAGTTACTCGAAATGCTTGAAATGTATGGTGATGAACGACTTACTAAAATCAACGCAGTCGGTGAAGACTTGGGTGATATTGACCTCATCCCAGAAGAAGATGTCGTAGTTACCCTCTCTCATGAAGGTTACGCCAAAGCACAGCCAATAGACACTTACCGCGCACAGCGTCGTGGTGGGCGTGGCAAAGCAGCAACGAAAATGAAAGACGAAGACTTTATCGAAAAGCTCTTTGTCGCCAGTACGCACGATACGGTGTTGTGTTTCTCATCCAAAGGAAAAGTCTATTGGTTAATGGTTTATCAATTACCCATGGCGTCGCGTACTTCACGTGGGCGACCCATCGTGAATCTGTTGCCCTTAGAAGAAGATGAGCGTATCCAAGCAATTCTTCCCATTCGTGAATATGAAGATGATAAATTTATCTTCATGGCAACGGAAGATGGAACGGTGAAAAAGACTGAATTAAAAGCCTTCTCAAATCAACGCTCTAGCGGATTAATTGCACTTAAACTCAATGAAGGTAATCAGCTTGTAGATGTTGCATTAACCGAGAAAGACGACGAAGTGATGTTATTTACCACACAGGGTAAGGCGATACGTTTTAAAGAGTCTGATGTAAGAAGCATGGGCAGAACCGCTGCAGGTGTTCGCGGAATCAAAATGGAAAAAGGCCAAACAGTCAATGCACTTATCGTATTGCGTGAAGGTCGCTTGTTAATGGCAACTGAAAATGGCTACGGTAAACGCACCGAAGCCGCAGAGTTCAAATCACAAAACCGTGGTGGCGGTGGTGTGATTGCCATTCAAACATCAGATCGTAACGGTGCTTCTATCGGCGCGGTACAAGTGATCGACGATGATGAAATCATGTTAATCACCAACGGCGGTATTTTAGTAAGAACTAAAGTAGAGGATGTTTCAGTTGTCGGTAGAAATACACAAGGTGTGCGTTTAATTAAACTAGGTAAAGGTGAAAACCTAACCCAGCTCGTACAAGTTGCCAGCATGGAAGGTGACGACGAAGAGGATGCGCTAGAAGAGGGTATTGAGCCTAGTGGTTCTAGTGAAAAGGAAGCTACTGATTCCAATGAAGAGTAATTTTTGCTGATTTAAAACCCCTTTTTACCATGAAGAACATGAAGGGAAGATAGATAAGGGAGTGGTTTGTTACCTATTTGACTTTCTATGCTAGCCTTCTTTTCGTGTTTAACCCATACCCAGCTAGGCGTTTAGGCTTTGTAGCCAACGACTTCAAAAATAAAAGATAACAAGAGACTGTGGTTAAAAATCAAGAGGTGTTTACACAATTAATCATTCTTTACCTAAATCAAAATGCTAATTCAAATAATTTCTAATTTGTTTTCTTCACGTTTTTCATGCCCTTCATGGTAAAGTCACATCTTTTAAATACTTTTGAACGATGCGAGAGAGATAAGCAAGAATGAATCAACTGATTGAGATCATTAATCATTTTGATACCCTGGGTTACTTCGTTTTTGGTGTTAATTTACTTTTATTGGTTTTTGCCCGACTGATTTTAAAACAGATTTATCCAGACCCTGATAAAGTTTCAGGTTTCTCTCGTAAGGTTATGATTTTTAGAGCACTAAACTTGCTCATGATTCTCGTTTATGGCTATGTACGCTTTTTTAAAGATAAGGCTCAAAACTTACAAACTGATGATGGTTTAGTTCTTAAACTATTAGCCGTTATTGCGATTGTCTATTTCGCATATTTAGCCATGCATTTAGCCCATGCCCTTTTGGTTCGGCAAAATGGGAAAAAACGTGATGTTAATGGTAAAGCACGTTATACCTCGACCTATCAAACACGCCTTTTAAGTATTTTTAGCAGCATCGTTATTGGCATTGTTGCCCTAATCAGCATTATTCGTTTACTCGGTTTTGACTCAATATTGGAAGCGGGTGGGGTGATCGGTTTATTTGGTGTTTTTCTTGCCCTTACTGCTAATATCTGGGCACCTGATATATTTCATGGCTTGATAATTTTAAACAGCGATATGTTCTCAGAAGGCGATGTGATTCAGTTTAATGATGGTGAAGATGTTTATGGTTTAGTTTATAAAACCAAAGTCTTTCATACTGTTATTTTAAATATTGCTAATAATCATCGAGTAATGATTAAAAATTCGAAGTTACGTGACTTTACCGTTCATAACCTGTCAAAATTTGCATCAGCTCGCGGACTTCGTGAAAGTTTAAGTTTTAAGATGGGCTATGATGTTTCTGAAAGTCGGGTCAAAAAACTCTTTGAATCTGTCTATGAAATCGCTAAAGAAGATAATGGAATTCCTCTTGAGGAACAATACGAGCTTGAATATGGGATTAAAGATACCGGTGACCATGCGGTTGAATGGTTATTTTTTTACTATACAAAAGATGTTGAAAAGCTATTATTAACACGTCAACGATTGTTGCAATTAATGTTAAAAAACTCAATAGAGCAGGGTATTTCCTTATCAACTCCTTTTACCCATGCCGCTCTTTGATCAAATGTAAAATAAAGGATTCACGAATGACTCGAAAATTTAACTTTAGCGCAGGCCCTGCAACTTTACCACAAGAAGTATTAGAGCAGGCACAAGCTGAAATGCTGGATTGGCATGGCTGTGGCTTGTCGGTGATGGAAATGTCGCATCGAGGAAAAGAATATACATCAATTGCTACTGAGGCAGAGGCTGAATTACGTGAATTATTAGCCGTTCCTGATAATTATAAAATTATTTTTATGCAGGGTGGCGGTAGCACGCAATTTGCAGCTGTTCCACTTAATCTATTAGGTGATAATGATAGCGCAGATTATGTCAACACCGGCGTATGGTCTGATAAGGCGATAAAGGAGGCGAATCGTTTTTGTTCTGTCAATGTGGTTGCTGATTCACAAGACACTAATTACACAACGATTCCACACTACGAAAATTGGGGAGTAAACCCAGATGCGGCTTATTTGCATTATGTGGCTAATGAAACGATTGGTGGGCTGGAGTTTCCTTGGGTTCCTCAAACAGAGGGTGTGCCTTTAGTGTGCGATATGTCATCGACGATATTATCTCGGCCCTTGGATGTAAGCCAATTTGGTTTAATCTACGCAGGGGCGCAAAAAAATATTGGTCCAGCCGGTTTAGGAATTGTTATTGTGCGCGATGATTTATTAGGCAAAGCGCGTGAATCATGCCCTGCTATGTTGAATTACGAAATACACGCAAACGCCCATTCAATGTATAACACGCCTCCAACCTATTCATGGTATATCGCCGGCTTAGTTTTTAAGTGGATTAAAAAGCAGGGTGGCTTAAACGCGATGGCAGATGTTAATCAACGTAAGTCAGATAAACTTTATGCGGCGATTGATCAATCTGATTTTTATAAAAATACGGTGCAAAAAGAGGCACGGTCGTGGATGAATATTCCTTTTACGCTAGCAAACTCTGAGTTAGATAAGGTGTTTTTAGAACAAGCCGCTGAGCGTGATATTGTGTCAATTAAAGGGCATCGGATTTCAGGTGGTATGCGCGCCAGTATTTATAACGCAATGCCAGAAGAGGGCGTTGATGCCTTAATTGAGATGATGAGTGACTTTGAAAAATCATACGGATAGATTTCTTTACGGTAAAATACAACTATGACAGATCAAACTAAAGAAAAACTACTCGCTATTCGCGACCGTATTGATGCGATAGATGATGAGATTTTAGCGTTACTCTCAAAACGCGCTGATTGCGCCGAAGAAGTGGGCGAAACCAAACGCCAAGCAGGCGAGGAAAACCCTTGGTTTTACCGCCCTGAACGTGAGGCGCAAATCCTACGGCGTGTTTCAAAAGATAATCCCGGCCCGTTAGCCAATGAGCGCATCACTGCTATTTTTCGTGAGATAATTTCATCCTGTTTAGCTTTGGAGCAAAGTATCAAAGTCGCTTTTCTCGGCCCTGAAGGTTCGTTTACCCAAGAAGCTGCACATAAGCATTTTGGGCAAGCTGTACAACCTGTGCCAGTAAATTCTATCGGTCAGGTATTTCGTGAAGTAGAAAATGGCAAGGTCGACTATGGTGTTGTTCCTATTGAAAATTCTACTGAAGGTGTAATTTCCTATACCTTGGATCGGTTCATGAATTCGCCGTTAAAAATTAGCGGTGAAACAGCGTTACGTATTCATCAAAACTTACTTTTATCACCGGAATTAGCCGATAAAGATTGGCAAGAGGTGACACGCGTTTATTCGCATCAGCAGTCTTTAGCCCAGTGTCGGCAGTGGTTAGACCTACATTTACCTAATGCAGAGCGTGTACCTGTTTCCAGTAATACAGAAGCTGCCAAGCGCGCTTTATTAGATGCGAAGGAAGAGGAAGGCTTCTCAGCAGCTATTGCGGGAATAAAAGCGGCAGAGGTTTATGGCTTAACAGTGGTAGAAAAAAACATTGAGGATAGTGATAAAAATACCACGAGATTCTTGGTGATAGGTAAACAAGATGTACCACCAAGTGGAGAAGATCAAACCACCTTGATGATCTCTACAAAAAATCGCTCAGGCGCTTTATATCATTTACTCACACCACTCGTTGAAAATGGTTTGGATATGACGCGCATTGAGTCGAGGCCTTCACAAAATGCGAACTGGGAGTACTTTTTCTTTATGGATGTTAATGGACATCAAGATGATGAAAAGTTATCCAAGGCTCTGATTGAGCTTAATAAAGAAGCAGAGCTGGTGCGTGTGTTAGGTTCATACCCGAAAGCAGTTTTGTAATGGTTGATTTTAATTTGCTAGCAGTGAAGGGAGTGCAAGGTCTACAGCCTTATCAACCGGGTAAACCCATTGATGAGTTAGAGCGTGAGCTAGGCGTAACAAATACTTTGAAACTAGCCTCGAATGAAAACCCTCTAGGACCAAGCGAGCGAGTCAAAGAAGCCTTACAGAATGTTTCTTCACAATTGGGCTTATATCCTGATGGTGGTGGATTTGCGCTCAAGAAAAAACTGGCCAATCTTTTAACGTCAGATTCTGTCACTATTACTACAGAACAAGTCACCTTAGGCAATGGCTCCAATGATATTTTGGATATGATCGCACGTGCCTTTTTATGTGAAGGACGCGAAGCGATATATTCAGAATATGCTTTCGCTGTTTACCCAATTAGTGTTCAAGCAGTTGGTGCTACAGCCAAAGTTAGTCAGGCGCTGGCGGTCAATCATAACACTAACCCGTATGGGCATGATTTATCTGCAATGCGTAATTGCATCACAGATAAAACGAGCGTTATTTTTATTGCTAATCCAAATAATCCTACTGGCACTTGGTTGGATGCTGATGCGTTAAACGTATTTTTAAAGAATATTCCGACTGACATTATTGTGGTTGTCGATGAAGCCTATTTTGAATATGTGACCGAAGATGATTATCCCGATACGGTTCAATGGTTGGATCAATTCCCAAACTTAATCGTCACACGTACTTTTTCAAAAATTTATGCGTTAGCAGGTTTAAGAGTAGGGTATGCGGTTTGTAGTAAGGAGATCGCAGATTTATTAAACCGTGTGCGCCAACCTTTTAACGTCAATACGCCCGCGCTATTGGCAGCAACAGTTGCATTGGATGACAAAAAACATTTGGAAAAATGTGTGGAAATTAATCAGCAGGGCTTAGTTTTTTGGCAGCAAGCATGCCAACAGCGAGGCTGGGACTATATCCCAAGTGTTGGAAACTTTATCACAATCGATTTTGCGCAAGATGCCATGCCGATCTATAACGCGTTATTACATGAAGCGGTGATTGTAAGACCAATTGCAAACTATGGTTTGCCTAATCATTTACGTATTACTATTTCAACCCAAACTGAAAACCAGATTTGTTTAGATGCGTTCGATAAGGTACTGGAAAAATGATAAAAAGATTATGTATATTTGGTGTCGGGCTAATTGGTGGCTCTTTGGCGTTATCGCTTCGCAAAGCTGGCTACGTGGGTGAAGTGGTGGGTTGTAGTCGAAATGCAGAACACCTACAAAAAGCTGTTGAACTAGGCGTTATTGACAGTTATACCTTAGATCCAGTTGAGGCTGTAAAGGGCGCAGATATGGTTCTACTGGCGGTGCCAATGCGTGCGATAAAACCTGTCTTAGAAAGTATTGTTGATTATATTAATGATGATATGGTGATTACAGATGCAGGTAGTGCTAAAGGCGCGGTGATTAAAGCTGTTGAAGAAGTCTTCGGGGGTACGGCGCCGCATAACTTTGTTGCAGGTCACCCGGTTGCAGGACGAGAGAAAAGCGGTGTGGAAGCCGCTATTGATGATCTTTTTATGGATCAAAAAGTTGTGTTAACACCTACCGAAGATACTGCCCCCTATAGCGTTGGTCGTGTTAAAAATATGTGGGAGGCTACGGGTGCTATCGTTGAATTACTGGATGAGAAACAGCACGATGATGTATTGGCAGCAACTAGTCATTTACCGCATATTTTAGCGTATTCTTTAGTGAATACCTTGTCTAAATCAGAATATGGTGATGATGTTTTTGCTTTTGCAGCCGGAGGCTTTAAAAGTTTTTCACGAATTGCATCCAGTGACCCTGTGATGTGGCGTGATATTTGTCTTGAAAATAAAGATGCCATCCTTTCTGCATTGAATAAATACCAACAGGACTTAGCAGAGTTAACACAATTAATTGATGACGAAGATGAAGAATCAATAGAGGCTTTGTTTGAGCATGCAAAGAGTACTCGCGATAGAAACATTTAAAGAGGTTCATTAAATCTCTGTGTAATATATAGCCAACTATGGGCTTTTATTATAAATATTAATAATTTAGACTATACTTAATGAGTAATTCAATCGAATTACAATGATAGGTTTTTGGTTATGCGTAAAATTAATGTTCTATTCAGTATTTTGATTTCTTCTTTGCTTTTTGCTTGTGGGGGAGGTACAAATAGTAAGCCTAGTAAGCCTAGTTCGGCACCAATTTCGAAAAACCCAAAAGCTAGTACAACTATCAAAGCATTTAGTTTAAAAAATCCTGTTATAAATGCAAATATAAAATCTGGATTATTCAGTTTTGATTGGAAAGCAAAGTCCTCAGACCCTTATGAGGTGGATGTTTATGTAAGTACTGATGCTTTCCTTTCAGAAACTAAAGATATTCGAATATTTGGTAAACGCTGCGGAAGTTCTAAGTTTTTTGATTGTAATGAAGTTGCAAACTTTTCGTGTAATTTTCTGACGGATAATAAAATGATGTGTAAAGATTCTGAAACAACGAAAGGCGCCATTGATATATCTTCACTTTTAATTAGCTTGCCTCAAACAGCCTATATGGTAATAGAGATTTGTAATGTCTCCTATACAAGTTGTAAGGTTAAGAGCCAGAAAGTAAAATTTCAATAAGTATTAGCATGCAAGGTCTCTACTAGCTTACAAGTCTATCAATTATGCTCGGATGACGGGTAAAATGGTGTACATCCCACGTTCTTTCGTTTATTAATCTTCTAATATCTCATTATTATTAGCTTTATATTTACTTTAAACAGAAGAATTAAAATAGGGCATATGCTAAATTTCCTCTTTTAAACTTTTGTAAAAATAACTCTCATGCCGACAACTACTTTTAAGACTTCTCCAAATGGTACACTAACAGGTAAACTTCGTGTTCCTGGTGATAAATCCATGTCACACAGATCAATAATCCTTGGCTCAATTGCGGAAGGAACAACTCAGGTTAACGGCTTTTTGAATGGTGAGGACTGTATTGCAACTATGAATGCATTCAGGGCTATGGGCGTTGATATAATACAAAATACAACAACTTCTCTGACTATCAAAGGTGTAGGTCTAAAAGGCCTACAAGCGCCTAAAATAGATTTAGATATGGGTAATAGTGGTACAGCAATGCGTTTGATGACTGGCTTACTGGCTGGACAAACATTTGATACTACCTTGGTGGGTGATAAATCATTATCCTCTCGACCTATGAACCGTATTACAAAACCATTATCTCAAATGGGTGCAGACATTGTCACACAAGCCGAAGGACGCCCTCCGTTACAAATAAAAGGGGGGAAGCACTTAGCAGGTATTCATTACACCTTGCCAATTGCCAGTGCCCAAGTAAAGTCTGCGGTATTGCTTGCAGGGTTATATGCAGAGGGTGAAACTCGTATAACAGAGCCTGGGATAACGCGTGACCACAGCGAACGTATGCTACGAGGCTTCTCTTACGAGGTAGTAACAACGGGTGAGAAAGGGGAAAATATTAAATTACAAGGCGGTAGTGTTTTAAAAGCTTGTGATATTGATGTCCCTGCAGATATTTCATCAGCAGCCTTTTTTATGGTGGGTGCTAGTATCGCAGCAGGTTCAGATATTACGTTGGAGCATGTGGGTGTTAATCCAACCCGTACTGGAGTTATCGAAATATTAAAGTTAATGGGTGCAGATATTACGCTTTCAAATCATCATGAGGTTGGTGGCGAACCTGTGGCAGATATACGTATTCGGTCCTCTAAGCTCAAAGGGATTCATATTCCAGAAGAGCTTGTTCCTTTAGCAATTGATGAATTTCCTGTTATATTTATTGCCGCTGTTTGTGCAACGGGTGAAACAGTACTGAGTGGTGCAGAAGAGCTACGTGTCAAAGAAAGTGATCGGATACAAGTAATGGCTGATGGCTTAGCTAATTGTGGCATACAAACAGATGTTAAGCCTGATGGAATAATAATACAGGGTATGGAAGGTAAAGGTTTAACTAAGGGTACAGTTGATAGCCATGCTGACCATCGTATTGCAATGGCATTTGCAATAGCAGGGTTACGGGCTAAAGGTGAAATAACCATTTTAGACTGCGCCAATGTAAATACGTCTTTTCCTGATTTTGTGAAACTTGCGAGTGGCGTTGGCTTGGCTATTAGCGAAGTCTAATGTAACCCTAGTCCGGTATTAAATCCTCATAGCGACTATCTGTTAGCGTTTTCATGAAGGCGACTAAGGCATCCTCTTCCGCATCAGTTAATTTTAAATCACCTAACTCTTCGGTGTTTTTTGTCGCATCTACTTCAGATGCTCTCCACGGATCCCATGTTTCTGGATTGAGTGCACCATCAACATCACGGGTGTTATAAAAATGTACCACGGTTTTTAAATCTTTAAAGATTCCATTGTGCATATAGGGAGCAGTGACGGCAATATTGCGTAATGTGGAGACTCTAAATGCACCTTTTAACTTCGCATCATTAACCAGAGGGTTTTGAAATAAACCATTGTCTACAAATTCATAGCCTTTGCCATTTAAGCCGCGAACAATGTCATTGCGCGGCACACCTAGGTTATCGTAGCTAAAATCCGTAAAGGTACTTTCTTGTTTAGTGTTGGCGAGGGTTGGGACGGTGTGACACGCAGCACAATTACCCTTATCTTCTGCTTTAAATAACGTTAGGCCGAGCGCTTCTTGTGCAGTAAAAGTATCTTCACCTTTAAGAACTCGGTCAAATTTTGAATCAAAAGGGGAAAATTCTTCAGTTTTTTCAAATTCAGAAATACTAAAGGTAATCGCATTGTAAGCGCGGTCAATTGTATCAAAAACAGCCTCACCGTATAAATCACGTAGAATGTCACCGTGTTTTTTTCTAGCCTTTGCAACTACTGCTGATTTTAAGGTTTGCATTTCAACAGGGTTTAAAAAGGGTTGTCCGGCTTGACCATGCAGGTTTTTCTCTCTGCCATCCAAAAACTACCCGCCTTTAAATAACTCATCGCTACTGTCAAAATGAAAATCAGGAATAAAAGCGGCATAGCTGGCAGTAGGGGTATTTCTATCACCCAATGCTGCTGAATCTTGCCCAGATGATACAGAGCTGGGAGTAGATTGGCTTAAACTGGTTTCATTGATACGATCATCAATAAATGCATGGTCTGGATTATGGCAGCTTGCACACGATTGGTTGCCATCTCTTGATAAGGTTTCATCATGAAATAACTCTTCACCCAGTGAAGTAATTTGTTGGTTAACGGATGTGCTTACGTTAGGGCTGTTGGTTGCTCCATCTTTTTCATTGAAATTATTTTTTGAATCATTGGCTGAATTACACGCGCCGATCGAAATCGTAATGAGTAAGCTGGTAGTTAGTATTGCTAGGGGCGACTTCGGGGCTTTCATATTTATCTTCTCTGTAAATAAAACACTTCGCGCGCATTGTACCCCCCCCTTATTAAATGCTTTGATAATTATTAATTTGTATGCTATTTATTCATATGTCCGTTTTAAAAACTGATACCTCAAAATTAAGGAGAATTTTACTCAGTTAGTGTAGAATTGCAGAAAATCAAATTCACGAGAAAGGCAGTATGTCATCCAGCTTATTAAGTTTGCTTTTGATGCCGCTTGTGGGTGCGTTTATTATCGCGCTATTACCAACCAAATATTGTCAATCATCATCAAACAGTAGCGTGTCAGTGATTCGTGCTATCGCTATTACAACCGCAACAGCAACCCTATTGTATGCCTTCTACTTATTGCTGTGGGGTGATGTAACCCCGACAGAACAAGGTTTATGGCAAACCTATCAGCATGCGTGGAATACCCGCATGGGTACTTCTTTTTCGTTGGGGGTCGATGGCTTTTCATATCCAATGGTGCTATTGACGACTCTTTTAGTTTGGGTTGCTATTCTGTCATCTAAATCAATTAATCATCACCCTAAAAGTTATTACTTGCTGATGCTGGTATTGTCTAGCGCTATTATGGGCGTTTTTATGGCACGTGACTGGGCGTTGTTTTATGTGTTTTGGGAGGCGACTTTAATCCCTTTGTTTTTTTTGATTGATCGCTGGGGTGGAGCAGGCCGACAAACAGCGGCGCTTAATTTCGTTTTGTATACTATGGGTGGCTCAGTATTTATGTTGCTGAGTTTATTAGTATTGTTTGATGCCACAGGCGGACAATCATTCTCATTTACAGCGATAGCAGAGGGCGCAAAGCACTTAGATAACACCGAACAGGTGCTTATATTTTTGGGTTTATTAATAGGCTTTGGCGTTAAAATGCCGATATTTCCTTTGCATGGTTGGCTACCTGTTGCACATGTTGAAGCGCCTAGTCCGGTGAGTATTTTGCTTTCTGGTATATTATTAAAAATGGGGGCTTACGGTTTAATTCGAGCCTGTGAAATGTTACCGAATGCGGCACTTTCTCTACAAAACTTATTAATGGTGCTTGCCTTAATTGCTATTACCTACGGTGCTTTACTGGCATGGCGGCAAAGTGATCTTAAAAAAATGATCGCCTATTCATCGGTGGCACATATGGGCGTGGTACTACTAGGAATATCCACTTTAAATGTGACGGGTATGACAGGCGCGGTTTATCAAATGATCGCGCATGGTTTTGTTGCTGGTGCATCTTTTATGTTGATTGGTTTATTGTATGAGCGTACCCAAACCAAAAATATTAATGATTACGGGTCATTAATGGGTATTACTCCACGTTTCGCTTTCTTTATCATTATCGCCTTTATCGCAGGGGTTGGTTTGCCAGGAACGGCAGGTTTTGTGGCTGAGTTACATGTAATGATAGGAGGTTTTCAGCAGTGGGGCTGGGTAATGGTGATTTTATCCTTTAGCGTACTGGTGAGCGCTGCCTACAGTGTACGCACGATTAAACGCTTGTTTACAGGCCCAGCGAATGAGAGCATGGAAGATATAAATGACCTTAGAAATACCGAAGTGCTAGCGGCCACGGTATTGACGCTAGGTATGGTAGGTTTTGGCTTGTACCCCGCGCCGATTATTGATTTAATCACGCCCACGGTTAATCATTTTGTTCAACTTGTTTCATTAAACGCACACTAATATGGTGAGCTGATTAAGTCGGTTATAATTTTAGCGGAGTTCTGGCAAGCTAATAATAATGGGACTTGATCAGGTTATCCTACAACAACAATTAAAAAGGTTAGAAGATTGTTAAAGGAATCTACATCGCAACTTACTGCCGCAACGGATGAAATACTTCATGCGGTAGAACGCTTTGCGCATGTGTTACCCGCGCAAGCTTCAATTAAAGACTTTGTTCATCATAATACCTTGCATGGCTTTGAGCACTTGAAGTTCCCCGATGCGATGAAGGCCTCGCATGAATTAACGGGGGCTTATGGCTATTGGCCGCAGTTACGTTTTCGTCAGAGTTATCGTGAAGAGCGGTTGACAGATGATGGTATAAAGTCGGCACTATTAAAGAATAAATCGCTTAATGCTAATGACATTATTATTGAGAATAAAAAAGTTATTCGTCGCCACGATGTTTATCGAACCGCAGCCTTATTTTCACTCAAGAAAATCTCTCGGTGTCAGTTGATTTGGCAAACCGAAGAAGCGCATGCTTTAGTGACCTTTCAAGATGATATACCTGAAGATGTACGAGTAGCTTGTTTAGGGGCAACAAAAGAATCAGACTATATTCAGGCCCTGTGGAAGGCTTGTATTAATGTCTTAAACTTAGATGTCAAGTTCGTTCATCCAGAAGGAATGACAAATCTTGCACCTGAGCAGGCTGAAAAAATATTTTCTAAAATAATATCCAGTGAAAACGGTAGCGCAATTGCTAATGATGTTCTGCCTAAAACTCAAGAAACACAGCAAGAAGCCTGGCAACAACTAGAAGCACTGGTGCAAGACAAGACCGGTGACTTTAATTTACACACCGTTATAAAACAATTAACAGATTTCAATGTAACAGCAGATATTGAGGCAAAATCATCATCTAAAATCAATCCGCTTATTCAAAAAAAATCTTGGCAACAATTAAATAAATCTATTGATAAAATTGGTCACAGTTATACCCTGCGTGGTTTTTTAAAAGCACTAACAGGGGAAGATGTTCAAACAGAAATTGTCCCTTATTTATTACCCTATATTTCTAATTGGCTGGATGAAGGTTTTGCGCGCTGGCATGCTAACTCTGTGATGAATAAAAGCTTTTATCAAAGTTGGAAAGCCAGCGCAAAAGTGGATAGCAATAGGTTCTTTAATGACATACCTGATTGGCAAGAACACCTCAATTCATTACCAAATTCTGCGCTAGATACCATCGTTACTGAGCTTGGGCGAATGGGTATTCCAGAAGATAAATGGGGTGCTTATATCACTCGGCTAGCGTTGGATTTACCTGGTTGGTCGGGAATGTTTTATTGGCGGCATAAAAAGCCAGAATACAATAGCAATACTGAAATGCAGGTAGATATTTTTGATTACCTAGCAGTACGCTTGGTGCTTGAACATTTACATATTCGTAAACTATGTCGTCGTTTGTGGTTGATTGAAGGTGACCTTGACACTATTCGTGGCTACTTGCACCAGCAGGATGCAGAGCACTTGGTACGTTATGGCTTGTTTAATGAGCACTTACCTGAATATGTAAAAGGCAGTGCGCAAAGGCTAATCGCATTAACGGCACAACGAGAATCGTTAAATACTCACAAGGAAGAATGGCAACAATTAGCGCAAATTATCTGGACTTGGCAACAAAGTGATGATGTCGCAAAGGTACGTACAACAACAAGGGGTAATGATCAACTTGCCGAGAAAAATGCATGGGTGTTATTTCGTTTAGCTCAACATTTAGGTTTAAACGCTAGAGACATTTCACAACTTAATGCAACCCAGATAAATACATTGTTTGATTGTATTGCGCAGATGGACAAACAAACTGCCGGTTTTATTTTATTACAAGCCTATGAAAATCATTACCGTGACCAAGTGTTTGCTACGGTCGCTAAAAATCATGGTAGAGGAACCTGGGCGAATCGTGATCAGCGCCCGCAAGCGCAGTTAATATTTTGTATGGATGATCGTGAAGAAGGGTTACGTCGTCACCTTGAGCATCAAAATCCTGCTATCGAAACGTTTGGCGCAGCAGCTTTTTTTGGTATCGTGATGAACTGGAAGGGCTTGTATGAAAAAGAGTCATTTCCACTTTGCCCCGTGGTTGCAACACCCCAACATGAAATAGAAGAAGTAGCCGATGCTCAGCATGTTGAAGCGGTAGAAAAGCACAAACGTAGGGCTGCGGTAACGGTGCAACTAAAGAATTTTATTCATCAAGATTCACATCGTAGTGTGCTTAAAACAGCATTTTTAACAGCACTCTATATGCCCATTGCTTTTTTGACTTTAGCGGTGAAAATATTTTCACCCTTGACTTGGAGCGAGAGGATTTTGTCGCTACAAAAAAGCTTAAATAAAAAACCAGTAACACGTATAGATACCACCTTTTCTAAGGATAAGTCATCCAGCTTTAGACATTTAAAACACGGTTTTACCATTGATGAACAAACCAATATCGTCGAAGCATTCTTACAAAATAATGGCTTGTTATCAGGCTTTTCTAACTTTGTGGTATTAATTGGGCATTACTCCAATAATCAAAATAACCCGCATGCTTCTGCTTATGGCTGTGGTGCTTGCAGCGGTAAATTTAGTGGCCCTAATGGGCGCGCGTTTGCGGCGATGGCCAATCATCCAGAGGTACGTAAACAGTTAGTAAAACGTACAATAAGCATTCCTGATGACTGTTGGTTTGTGGGTGCAGAGCACGATACTTGTAATGAGAAAATTAGCTGGGAAGATATTGATTTAATCCCTGAACCATTGCAAAAACCCTTTAAAAAATTACAAAATGAAGTTGCACTAGCCTGTCAACAATCGGCTCATGAGCGTTGTCGAAAGTTGGCATCAGCACCTAAAAACCCGACATTGAAATCGGCTAAAAAACATATTGCTGGTCGTGCCGTTGATATTTCTCAGGCACGGCCTGAACTTGGGCACGCCACCATTGCCACAGGCTTTGTTGGCCGTAGGCATTTATCTCAAGGCATGTTTATGGATCGACGCTGTTTTTTGATTTCTTATGATGCCAGTGTAGATCCAGAGGGGAAATTTTTAGAACGGATTTTATTAAGTGCAGGACCCGTTGGCGCTGGGATTAATTTGGAATATTACTTCTCTGCGGTAAATAACGAGAGATATGGTTGCGGCTCAAAAATCGTTCATAATCTAAGTGGTTTATTCGGTGTGATGGAAGGAGCGAGCGGTGATTTACGTACAGGTTTACCATTACAAATGATTGAGATTCATGAACCTATGCGTTTACAGTTAATGGTGGAGGCAAAAATTGAAACCTTAACGCAGATTTATAATAACCAGCCTTCAATACAAGAATTAGTTGGGAATGGCTGGGTACTGTTATCGGCCAAAGATCCTGACTCGGATCAGATCCACACGTTCAACCCAGAAAAAGGCTGGGAGATATGGTCGAACGAAGCCAACAATAAAAAGGGCGACAATACAGCGATTGAAGTGAGCACCATTAAACAATCAGAAGACTGGTATAACGGGAATTATGACCATTTACCAGCAGCCTTGATAGAAACGGTAAAAGTGCATGCTTGATACAACGGAATCACTGCCGTTATTAAAAGTCATACTGGGGTTGATTCCATTATTGCCTTTACTGGCAGCACTGTGGATTGCAATAGGCTTTATTTTTTCGTGGAACCGAGGCGAGTCAGGCGAGAAGCAAACCTCAGCCGTAGCGCTGGGGGCCATTAGTCTATCCTTTTTACTCATTTTAGCACTTGATGTTTTCGCTTTAGTAAAAGGGCTTCCTAGCGCAACGATTAGTTTGGGTGAGTGGCTTTCATCCGGTGAATATCATATTAATATCAGCTTTATCATGGATTATAAAAGTCTTGTAATGGCAACGTTAGTGGGGTTTATTACGCTTATCGTTACAAAATTTTCGGTTAATTATTTACATCGAGAAGCAGGCTTTCAACGCTTTTTTATGATGCTTTCGGTGTTTAATGCCGCCATGTTTTTAATGACATTGTCGGGTAATGCGATTTTAACATTTATCGGCTGGGAGCTAGCTGGCGTAAGTTCGTATTTGTTAATCGCTTATTCATGGCACCGTGATGTAGCAACGACTAATGCCACGCGGGCCTTTGTAACTAACCGAATTGGTGATGCAGGCTTTATTTTAGCGATCGCTTTTTCCTTTTTTTGGTTAGGCACAGTAGATTGGATTGAAATGGGGTCGATGATTACCTCAAAAATTCACATCGGTATTATCCTGTTTGGTTTTATGATTGCTGCGTTTGCCAAGTCTGCCCAGTTCCCATTTTCAGCGTGGATCACACGTGCACTTGAAGGGCCGACACCTTCTAGCGCAGTTTTTTATGGCTCCTTAATGGTACATGCGGGGGTTTATTTATTAATTCGAACGGAGTCTTTATTAATTCAAGCGCCCGCTTTAATGGTTTTTATTATTCTTACAGGTTTGGTGACTATCGTTTATGCCTACATAGTGGGCTTGGTGCAAACGGATGTGAAATCTTCATTTATGTTCTCAACATTAGCACAAGTTGGTCTAATGATGGTGTGGATTGGCTTGGGATGGTTTGAATTGGCGCTGGGTCATATTGTGGCACATGCGGTTTGGCGTGCTTATCAATTTTTACACGCGCCGTCATTTATGCAGCAAGTTACATCGCCTGCTGCACCTGTACCCCAGTGGTTAAATCAAAAAACATGGCTCTACACCGCTGCTTTACAACGCTTCTGGTTGGATGGTATAGCCGACTGGATGCTTACGAAACCGACGCGGGCATTAGCCAATGAAGTGCAAGTATTTGATGAGCAGGTTGTTGATCGAATCACTGGAATTCCATCAAATACTACGATGTTGAATACCCTGTCACACTGGGAGGCACAGCAACAAGGTAAGTTTACGGTAAGTAGTGATGTGGGAAAAGGCCGCGGTATATTTGGTAAATCACTAGAACTATTTGCTGGCTCTTTACAGGTTTTAGAAGAACGTTTTATCTTAAAAGGTAGTGGTGAAGGTTTAATGAAAGCAGTTAACTTCTTAGGAAACTACTTAGTAAGAATTGATAAATTACTGACTCAGCCACGCTATGTTTTGGTGTTAATTATGGCAACTTTTGTTGTTGTACTTTAAGGAATCTCTTGAATAACCTAGCTGAGTTCTGGCAACGCCAAGTTTTCAAGTTCGAGGCATTGATTTTAAGCATAGTCATTCTAAGGTTCAAATCAATAACGAAGAAATTGGAAACTTGGCTAAGCCCCCGTAGGGTAAGTCTCTAGGGCATCATCTCCGTCGTTGCACTTTTTGTGAAGGCAATAAGCATTCCCTGCAAAGTGCGTCTAGGATATGATGCCCTAGAGACTTACAGAATCTCAACTAGGTTATTCATAGATTTCTTAAGGTTAGGCACTAGATATATGGAATTTTTAGAAACATATAGCGCATTACCCATTTTAGAAATCATGCAACTTCTACCCTTAGTTGCAGCACTTTTACTGTGGAAAATGCGTAATATGCCAGCGGCATTATTGGCGATCGTTGCAAGCAGTTTGGAGTTAATACTTGCTATTTATTTGTATCAGATTTTTGATACAAGTATAGGTTCAGCTGAAGCCGTTACCATGCAGTTTGCGAATAAAGCCAGTGTGCTTGGGTTACCTTATCATGCGGCAGTTGATGGTATTGGGATTTTATTTATACTGCTCAATGGGCTATTGGGTTTATTGTCAGTTTTATTTGTTATTTTTAGAGGTTTACACAATACATCGGTATTAGCCGTTGTTACCTTTATCCAAGCTGTTCTAATGAGCCAATTCATGACGGTTGATTTGTTGTGGTTTGTGTTGATGTCGATACTGGAAATTATTGCTGTCGGTGTACTTTTATATCGTTGGGCGACTTATATTGACCCTCAACCGATGATATTTACTTATGCCAAATTTATGGCTATCAGTATCATTTTAATGGTGATTGGGACTTTGATGCTGGGTTGGAATTTCTCGGCGCATCAGTTAAATACCGTTGAAGCTAGTCGTTGGTCTTTTGACTTGTATGACTTGGCAAAAACACCGGTTGAACCTGCCATTGGCACGTTTATTTTCTTTACTTTATTTTACGGCTTTGGCATTCGTATCCCAGTGTTTCCTTTGCATGGTTGGTTACCTATCGCCATGCAACACGGCAATGTATCAGTTGCTCCAGTGTTATTACTGGGCTTAAAAGTGGGTGTTTTTGGCTTACTGCGTTTTGTATTTCCAATACTGCCGGATGCGGTGAATGATTGGCACAATATTATAGTTATTTTTGCCATGGTTGGAATTTTTTATGCGGCTGTTTTAGCCATGCGCCAGACCAATTTAAGGCGTTTGATGGCATATGGAGTAATCAGCCATACTGGTATTTTAACCATTGGTTTATTCACCTTAAGTCGGAATGGTTTTGAAGGCGGTATTATGCTGGCCATTAATTTTGGCTTGGCGATATCTGCTTTAATGTTTATGACCGGGCTTATTTGGGAGCGAACCAATACCTCAGTCATGTCTCGTTTGGGTGGCTTATTTGAGTTTTTACCGCTGGCAGGAATTGCCTTTTTAATTGCTGGTCTAGCAATAGTAGGGATGCCAGGAACACCTGGGTTTGATGCGGTACATTTTGTCTTGGAAGCATCAATAGCTGAGTTTGGTGCATTGATCACAATTGCTGCGGCACTGGGCAATGTAACCGCGGCGGGTTTTTTACTGTTTGCGTTTCAAAAAGCCTTCCTTTCAGAGCCCAATAGTGATACATCAAAATGGGATAAAAACTCCGCAAGGCTCACAGAACAAGCCATTACGATTACAGTGATTATAGTGATACTTGGGATGGGATTTTTCTCGGAATTATGGTTGGATTTATTTGAACATGCACTTGATGGCTTATCAAATTTATACGGTAATCGAGGCGAACATGAATAATGGATAAAGACAATGCAATGTATGCAGCATATAGCGCATTACACTTTTCTGACTTCCCATGGTTAAGTCTTTTATTAGTAATTTTGCCTGTTGGGGCGGCTTTAACGTTAGTCGTTCCTGAATCTAAAGCTCGTCTGATGGCATTAACCACGCATTTACTGGTATTGGCAGTGACGGTTATCATTGCTGTTAATTTTGATGCTGATTTATCGGGTTTCCAAATGGTGGAAAAAAACCCATGGATTAGCTCACTGAATATTCATTATTTTATTGGTATTGATGGGTTATCTGTGTTGTTTTTGCCCGCCGCGGCATTGCTATTTATGATGGTAACGCTGTCATCGTGGAACAATATTCAAACATTACGGCGTAGCTATTTTTCGTTAATTTTGATTCTAGAATTTGCTATCTTAGGTGTATTTAGTGCGCTTGATACCATCTTGTTTTTGTTCTTTTGGGAAACCACTTTAATCCCGTTGTATTTTCTTTTAAGCCTTTGGGGAGTGGGAGCAAACCGCCGTTATGCGGGCATGAAATATGTTTTATTTATGATGACAGGTGGCTTACCAATCGCGTTTGCCTTTGTGTTACTGGCGATACAGCCTGATGGCAGTTATGTATTTGATTATACGCAGCTAGTCCAAGTTGCGGATGATAACCCTTACCAAAGCATTATCTTCTTTTTATTATTATTTGGTTTTGGTATAAAAACACCATTATTTCCCATGCACACATGGCTGCCAGTACTCGCACAAGAAGGTCACCCAGGAACAATTGCAACCCTAGTTGGTATAAAACTAGGGGCTTATGGCCTGCTGCGTTTTACCGTGCCGATGGCACCGGATGCGGCACATACCTATCAATGGTTACTCATTGGCTTGGGGATTACTGGGGTGGTTTACGGTGCCGTTGCGGCGTTGAGCCAAACCAATATTCGGCGCATGTTGGCGTTTTCAAGTTTAAGCCATGTGGGTATGGTGGTGTTGGGTATTGCTACTTTTAGCATTCAAGGAATTCAAGGTGCAGTGTTTCAATTACTAAATCTCACTATGGTGGCAGGCGGCTTATTTTTATTAAGCGGCTTTTTACTGCAGTGTATCGGTTCGACCGATATTATAAGCTTGGGTGGTGTCGCTAAAACGATGCCTTTACTGACGTCTTTCTTCTTCTTTTTAGGGCTTGCCAATATGGGGGTGCCGGGTACGAGCACGTTTCCTGCTGAGTTCTTAATTATAATTAGTGCCTTAAACAGCTATACCGGCGTTGGTCTAGCGGCATTGTTTGGTGTTATTTTAGGTGCTGCTTATTTTCTGGGGATTTTCCGTAAAGCATTTTTGGGAGAGTGTCGTAACGACATTATTGCCGATGCCGTTGATCTAAAGCCAAGAGAATTATTTATCGCTTTTGTAATGAGCGCACTGGTGTTGATTGTTGGTTTATATCCGCAGTTGATTTTAGGTGTGATTGAAAAATCAAGCATGGATTGGTTGGGTGTTATTACACGCTAAGTAATAGACAATCGTGAAGAGGTGTGAGGAGAAAATGTCTGAAATTAAATTTAGTAAAGAAGAAAAAGAGTCCTTGGTTCCTAAAATTAAAATGTATCTACATGATGAGCTCGATACAGAGGTTGGTAATTTTGACGCAGAATTCTTATTGGATTTTTTTAGCGAAGAAATAGGCCCTTATTTTTATAATAGGGGGATTCGTGATTCATTAGATATGTTGGATGCGCGTATGGAAGAATTAAAAGAGTCTATTTATGTGCTTGAAAAACAGGTAAAGTTATAATATCAGTGCTTTGCACGAATCAGATGACGAGTAAAAATGACTAAAATTTCACTGCTCTTCGTTGAGAAACTTGCTAATAACCCGTTATTAACTTCATTTTTCGCTCAATCAATAAAATTATAGCCCATTTTTCTTTCGCTACTGACTCGTACAAAGGTCTCAACATGCCAAAAATCATTAAAAGTAAAGAATTTACCGCTAAAAAAGCATGGGGTGCAGTCGATATAGCCAATATGAATGGTATAACGACTCGACTCCATTGGACAGATCAGCCTTATAAATGGCATATTAATGATGGAGAAGAGGTTTTTGTGGTGCTCGATGGCGTTGTGGAAATGCACCATAAGGTTGATTCGAAAGTAGTTAAAAATACACTTAATGCTGGCGATATATTCCACGCAACTATCGGTACAGAGCACGTGGCACATCCGCTTGGCGAAGCGCGTATATTAGTGATTGAATTTGAGGGTAGCGAATGATAGATGCCTTGGTTTCAAATAGGTCAATTCAGCTGAGTGAGTATCAGCGTAAAGTAAGATCGTTTTATGAAAGATAACCCTTTTTTTGCAGGAATAGATTTAGGCACTTCAGGTTGTCGATTAACGATTATTGATAAATACAAAAAAATACATAGTCAAACCAATACTGCTTATCAAAATCCAGATAATCAAACCTCCCAGTTGTGGTGGGATTCGGTCGTTAAACTTATAAATGACCTGCCTTTTAAAATAAAGAAAAATCTTAAATCAATTGCTGTTGATGGTACATCAGGCACAATTTTATTGGTGGATTCTCAGGGGCGTCCTAGCTCATCAATTTTGATGTATAACGATCTGCGCGCAACGGATGAAGCGAAAATAATAAAAAAGTTTATGCCGGAAAATAATGGTGGGCAAGGGGTATCTAGTTCGTTAGCGCGATTGCTGTGGTTGTTAAAGCATCAACCAAGTGAGTCGCATGCTCATGCGGTACATCAAGCCGACTATATTTTGGGCAAGCTAAGCAATAATTATCAATTAAGCGATGAAAATAATTGCTTGAAATTAGGTTACGATGTGGTTAATCAAAGTTGGCCAAGCAATGAAATAAAAAAGCTGGGGATTACACAATCCTTATTACCAAGCGTAACTCCAGCGGGTACAGCGGTTGCACAGATTGATGAATTACAAGCGAATCAGTTGGGCTTACCCCTTACATTACAATGTGTTACAGGGACAACGGATAGCATTGCAGCTTTTATTGCCACGGGTGCAGATAAAGTCGGTGATGCGGTAACATCTTTAGGAAGTACCTTGGTCGTAAAGCTGATTTCGGATACACCGATCTTTTCGCCAAAGCATGGTATTTATTCACACCGTTTAAATAATCAATGGCTGGTGGGTGGCGCATCAAACGCGGGCGCTAAAGTATTGCGGCATTATTTCTCGCAGCAACAGCTTGATGAGCTAACAATACAGCTAAAACCTGATGAGCCGACCGGATTGGATTATTATCCTTTATTACAAACAGGCGAGCGTTTTCCTGTTGCGGATACCCGTAAACAACCTGTGTTATCACCTCGTCCTGAATCAGATTTAAGATTCTTTCAAGGGATTCTAGAAGGTATTGCCACTATCGAAAAGCAGGGTTATAAAAAACTTGCTGACCTAGGTGCCCCACTAGCTAACTCTGTGCGTAGTGTTGGTGGTGGTACACGCAATAAGGCGTGGACAATGATTAGAGAAAATCAGTTATCCGTCAAAATGCTAGAATCAGAGCATACTGAAGCAGCTTATGGTTCTGCGTTATTGGCACTTAAAGGATTTAATGAAAGGAAACTCAAGAATGATTAAAGGTTTTTTACAAGGCATAGGTTTTGCCTTCAGCGGTTTTTCATTAATTACCCAAAAGGGTGTTCGCCCGTTTGTGATTATCCCGCTGTTAATTAACATAATGGTGTTCTCGCTAGGAATTTGGCTAGCAAAATCACAGTTTGATTCTTTAATGGCGCAAATGTTGGCTTGGTTACCGAGCTGGCTTACATGGTTAGAATATATTTTATGGCCGCTGTTTGCGTTGGTTATATTGGTAGCGGTTTATTATAGTTTTACCATTATCGCTAACCTATTGGCAGCGCCATTTAACTCACTATTAGCGGAGCGTATTGAGAACAAACTTAATGGTGAATCATTGCCAGAATTTAAGGGTTATAAAGCTTTGGCTGGGACGGTGGTAAAATCATTAGGTAGTGAGACTAAAAAAATTGTTTATATGCTCAAGTGGATGCCGATTTTATTGATGATAAGTATCATTCCTGTAGTTAACTTTATCGCACCTTTTGCATGGGGTTTATACGGTGCTTGGATGCTATCTCTTCAGTACAGCGACTATTCGATGGCGAATCACGAACTGTTTTTTAAAGATGAAATAAACTTGTTAAGAAAGCATAGGTCAGTAGCGCTGGGTTTTGGTGGCATGTTAACGTTAATGATGATGATACCAGTGGTTAATTTTTTTGTAATGCCGGTGGGTGTGGCAGGTGGAACTAAATTCTGGGTAAATAAGCTATCTCATTGAATATTATGGTTTTAGCAAGTGTGGATATTTTAAGCTATAATTTGATCACAATTAAAAATATTTACTCTACTATAAGGAAATCAGCATGAGCTTTAATCTAATCGATCTAGTCAAACAACAACTTTCAGACCAAGTAATGAAATCTATCGGCGGTGTTATTGGTGGTAATGACTCACAAAATAGCTTGGCTGTGAATAGCGCCCTTCCAGGGCTATTGAGCAGTTTAACTAGCTTTGGTGAAGCATCTCCTTCCAATGCTGATTTAATGTTTAAAGGCATTGAGAAACAAGATGATAGTATTCTTGATAGTCTTGGTGATTTATTGGGTGGAGATAAACAAAGTAGCCTGATTGAAAGCGGTGGAAATATCTTAAGTTCGCTACTGGGTGGGGGTGGTTTAGCAAGTTTAGTCGGATCAATATCTGGTTTTAGTGGTGCTGGTAAAAGCGGCACGAGTAAACTTTTAGGCTTATTAGCGCCAATTATATTCGGGGTTGTTAAGCGCAAGCTGATGGGTGATGGTAGCTTTAATGTTGGTAGCCTAATAAGTATGTTAACAGGGCAGAAAAGTAATATTGCAGCGGCCATGCCTAGTGGCTTTAGCTTAATGTCTGATGCAACGTCTAGCGCTTCAGCGGTAGTTGAAAATGTAGCTGATCGCGCCGTTGATACGGTTCAAACAACTGCAAAAGAAGGCTCGTCCTTCATTGGTAAATTATTACCGTTAGCTTTATTGGCTGGTGCAGGGTGGTTGGGTTACAGCTATTTTACGAATAATAAATCAGCCGAAGCACCTGCTGTGAGTGCCACTAATGTTGAGCAGGTTGAACAAGCAACAACGACCGCTGTAGAAACTCAAGCTCCCGCAATGCGGGGCGAGCTGTTAGACTTAGAAAAGAACGTAGGTAGTGCAATGGGTGCGGTAACAACCTCATTAGGTGGAATTACCGATGTAGACTCTGCAAAAGCAGCAATTCCCAGTTTGACAGAAGCGACGAGTCAGTTAGGCAACCTAGGTGGATTATTTGCAAAATTACCAGAAGCCGCTCGTGGGCCAATAACTAAGCTGGTCTCTGAAAATATGCAAGGCATTCAAGACTTGGTGACCAAGGTTGCTTCAATTCCTGGTGTAGGCGAGTTAATCAAACCAATGGTTGAAAAGCTAAGTACTGCTCTGTTGATGTTTAAGTAAGAATAAGCAGAGAAAGCTTATAAAAAGTCCCACACTTTTTTATAAAGTGTGGGGCTTTTTTATGCCTATAATTTATTGCTCAACACTGTGGTAAACATTTTGTACATCATCATTGTCATTCAGTAGCGCTAATAAAAGCTCAAACTTTTCGATATCATCCGCTTCAGTTAGCGGGGCAGGATTTTGTGCTAAATATTGGATTTCGTCGACTTCAAATTCAATGCCCTTGAAGGCATCTAACAGCGCTTGTCGTGCTTTAGCATATTCTGTGGTTGGGGTGAAAACACTAATTAAACCATCTTCATTTTCAATATCCGTGACATCAACATCCGCTTCCATCAGAACATCTAAGGTTGTTTCTTCTGAACTTTCACCTTGTTCTTTAAAAACAAAAATAGCTAAGTGATCAAATAAATGCTGAACCGTACCGGGAGTACCTAATTTTGACTTAGCCTTGGTAAAGCATAAACGAACATCACCAAAAGTACGGTTTGGATTATCCGTTAAACATTCAACCAACACCATACAACCCGCTGGGCCAAAGCCTTCGTATAAAGCAGGGGAGAAGTCCTCTCCACCGCCACCTTTTGCTTTATCAATTGCTTTTTCAATTACATGCGCTGGGACTTGTTCTTTTTTCGCGCGATCAATCAAACTGCGTAGTGCCAAGTTACCATCCGGATCAAAACCACCTGCTTTAGCACAAACGTATATTTCACGCCCGTATTTACTATAAACCTTCGCCTTCATATCAGAGGTTTTAGCCATAGATTCTTTTCGGTTTTGGTATGCTCTGCCCATGCTTGTCACTCAATAGTAATTTATAAATAGATGAAGTATAGCGAAGATTACAGGCTTAGAAAGTCTTAACTTAAAAATTGTGCTGAAGTTGTAAAGCGGTAAGCTCGCTAAAGAATCAAACCAAAGTCTATACTTTCGTTATGCGTTTCTATCTGGTGATTAGGGAATCAAGGTTGTTCAATAACATTTTCTCTTCCTCCAATGAAAGGTAGCGCCACTTACCCGCATCGAGATCAAGTTTAAAACTACCAATACTGATTCTTTTCAACTTTAAAACCTTTAAGGCTGTCCCAAATTTTGGGTCTTTTAGCAATCCAAAAAGCCTGCGGATATGTCGATTCTTTCCCTCGTTAAGCTCTACTCTAAGTTTGGTTTTTGCACCACCAACGCCTATTTTTTTGATGCTAACTACTTTCAGTAGACCGACAGTGCTTTCAACTCCTTTCTTAACTGAAGCTATATGCTCGTCTGTTACGTGACCCCTGACCCAGACCTCGTATATTTTGATGCAACTCTTAGGTTTGGTTAGCGCGTCGCCGATTTTTCCATTAGTTGTGAATAATAGAAGACCTGTAGATTCTAGATCAAGTCGTCCGATGGGCATCCAACCATCATGAAAAATCCAGTCTGGAAAAAGATCATAGACTGTTTTTCGTCCAAGTTCATCAGATCGTGTGACCACGTAACCTTTAGGCTTATTGAGTGCTAACAGTATTGTTGAATCGGATACTTTATTATTCATTCGTTATTTTTAATAATCCCTAAGTTGTAGCTTATCTTTAGCTATATTTTGTTATGTCGCTGCACATAAGGTGGGTTAAGAACTTACTGCTTCTTTCGCCACTCACTGGTGTAAATCTTACACATGGGTTGATTGTGTTGTAATAGCGTGCGTGTGACTTCTCAACTCATGCCACCAAATGATGTCCGTAATCTACTCAATATGAGTTCCTAAGTGACTATTTTATAACAAGGCTTATAAGCAATATCACTGGGTAATTTCATTCGGCTTTGTTCAACAAATGATTTTAACAGGGTGTCCATGCGCTGCATGATATCGGCATCACCTGAGATTTCGAATAAGCCGTGTTTTTCTATTGCGCGAATACCGTCATCCTTTACGTTACCTGATACGATTCCTGAAAATACACGGCGTAGGTTTGCCGCTAGGATATGCTTAGGCAAGTCTTTATGTAATTCTAAATTCGACATATTGTCATGGCTAGGTTCAAACGGTTTTTGAAATTCCTCATCAATTTTGAGTAACCAATTAAAGTAATAAGCATCGCTATGTTCGCGTCTAAAATCACGTACTTTTTTAATACCTTGCTTCATTGTAATTGCTACTTTTTCTGGATCATCAATAATAATCTCATAACGTTTTTGTGCTTCTTTTCCAAGCGTTGCGCCAATAAAGTCATCTATTTGTTTAAAATACTCACCTGAGCTTTCAGGAGCTGTGAATATTAGCGGAAAGGGCACGTAGGCATTTTTAGGATGTAACAAAATACCTAAAATATAAAGAATTTCTTCCGTCGTGCCAGCCCCACCTGGAAAAACAATAATCCCATGACCAATACGCACAAAGGCTTCAAGGCGCTTTTCAATATCTGGCATGATGACCAAGTCATTGACGATGGGGTTGGGTGATTCTGCCGCAATAATCCCGGGTTCTGTCATCCCTAAATATTGCCCGTCTTTAATGCGTTGTTTGGCATGTCCGAAGGTTGCGCCTTTCATTGGGCCTTTCATAGCCCCAGGCCCACAGCCTGTACAAATATTTTGTTTGCGTAGCCCTAATTGGTAGCCGACTTCTTTGGTGTAATCATATTCAGTACGAGATATGGAATGTCCGCCCCAGCAAACAACCAAGCGCGGTTTTTTTCCATAATGGAGCGTGCCAGAGTTACGCATAATATGAAATACGGCATTGGTCACGCCCTCACTGTCATTCAGATCAAACGTAGGGTTTTCAATAATGGCATTATTTGAGTAAATAATATCGCGTAACACCGAGTATAAATGCTCGTTAATACCGCGAATCATTTCACCATCAACAAAGGCATCAGCAGGCGCGCCGGTAACTTCTAATTTAATCCCACGATCCTGTTGGATAATTTTAATATCAAAGGCTTTATGACGACCTAAAAGTTCTTTAGCATCATCCGTATAATCTCCATGACTAAGAACCGCTAAAGCACATTGGCGAAAAATTTTATACAACCCTTTGCTACTGGTATCCAACAGTTTATTGACTTCTTGTTGGGAGAGTACATTAAGGTGAACGGTGGGAGTAATACGCGCGTTGATTAAAGCCTTAGTCATTATGTGAGCCTTTTTAATACGAATTAGAATCGTACTATTAAAACATAGATTGGGACCTTTGCACGAATCAGATGACGGGCAAAAAAGACTAAAATTTTACTGCTTTTCGTTGGGAAACTTGCTAATAATTAGTGATTAGCTCCATTTTCCGCCTCAATCAGTAAAAATTTAGCCCATTTTTCATTCGCCACTGACTCGTGCAAGGTCTCATATTGGTTAATCAAAAACACCTTGTGTGCTCAAAGATTTTTAGCCGTTTATCAAAAACTATGTTTATTTAGTGAAAAAAGTCAGCAAAGTTATAAATAGTAACTATAGTCAGTTTATCAATGTGCTTTATTTACGGTGGTGATATGTCAGAGACTAATAATAACAGTAAACGTACCGTATTTTTCATTTCGGAAAGTACGGGTATTACTGCTGAAACATTGGGAATGAGCTTGCTCTCACAATTCCCCCAAATTGAATTTACTTATATTCAACGTCCTTTTATTGATAGTGTGGATAAAGTAAAGAGTTTAGTGGCTGAGATTAATGAAATGGCTCAATCAGAAAGCTTTCGGCCACTAGTTTTTGCCACAATGCCTGAAGAAAATATCAATCATTTATTGCAACAAGCTAAGTGTCACTATTATGAAGTATTTGAAAGCTTTTTAGATAAAATTGGTAATGATTTAAAAGCAGAGCCTGTTTTTGAATCGGGCTTAAGCCATGGTTTGGTGAATGAAAAGGTTTATGATTCGCGTATTGATGCCTTAAATTTCACGCTGAAACATGATGATGCCATGGTGCTTAAAACAATTGGCGATGCTGATGTTATCATTATTGGTCTTTCTCGATCAGGGAAAACCCCGACATCTCTTTATTTAGCCCTCAAATTTGGTATAAAAGCAGCGAACTACCCGATAACAGAAGATGATTTTCAGCGTAATAAATTACCTACTGTATTATTAGACAATCATGAAAAATTATTTGCTACCAAAATTAAAGCAAAACGGCTTCACCAAATCCGAGAAAAGCGCATGCCTAATAGTAGTTACGCAGCATTAAGTACCTGTAAAGAGGAAATCAAAAAAGTGCAGGATTTATATACACAATATAATTTAATACCTATGGATGTAACCAGCCAGTCCATTGAAGAGCTCGCTGCACAGATCGTGCGCAAATTGCATAAAACGGGAACACTAAAAAAGAAACTTCACAGTTGGGAAAATAAATAGATATAGTGCAAGCTTTTAAGCTCTAGTTAAATAACTAGGGGCCAAATTAGAACGGAAGGGAAAAAATAGTAATGAAAAGTACCCAAAATATTATCTGGCTGAATGAACTGGGCATCAATGATATTGACCGAGTCGGTGGTAAAAATGCCTCACTCGGTGAGATGATTCAGAATCTAAGTAACTTAGGTGTTAATGTCCCAGGAGGATTTGCAACAACAGCCGATGCCTATAGAAATTTCTTAAAGCATGAAAACTTGGGAAATAGAATCAATGATTTACTGGATAAACTTGATGCAGATGATTTAGAGCAACTTGCCCAGACGGGTAAACAAATCCGTGAGTGGATATTG
Source organism: Thiotrichaceae bacterium (assembly GCA_026989335.1). Classification (GTDB taxonomy): domain Bacteria; phylum Pseudomonadota; class Gammaproteobacteria; order Thiotrichales; family Thiotrichaceae; genus Cocleimonas. The sequence goes on along the minus strand of JALSJN010000078.1, from coordinate 11,398 downwards.
CAAATCCCACTTCCTGAAAAACTTGAAGCTGATATTAATCTAGCCTATACAGAACTTGAAAAACAATACGGTAACCATGTGACTTGGGCGGTGCGTTCATCCGCTACCGCTGAAGATTTACCTGATGCTTCTTTTGCAGGGCAACAAGAAACTTTTTTAAATGTGGCTGGTATTGATGATATTAAGATGGCGATACGAAAGGTATTTGCTTCATTGTTTACTGATCGTGCTATTTCCTACCGGGTACATCAAAATTTTGCACATGAAGGCGTAGCGCTTTCAGCTGGCATACAAAAAATGGTGCGCTCAGATATTGCTGCCAGTGGTGTGATGTTTACGTTAGATACTGAGTCGGGTTTTGATAAAGTTGTTTTTATTACGGGTAGTTATGGCTTAGGTGAAATGGTGGTACAGGGCGCAGTTAACCCTGATGAGTTCTATGTGCATAAAGAAAATTTAGAAAAAGGCAAGCCGGCTGTTTTAAGCCGTACCCGTGGTAGTAAATTTATTAAGATGATCTATGATCAAGGTGCTGAAGAGCCAGTAACCATCGTTGATGTTGATAAAGAACAGCAATTTAATTACTGCATTAACGATGCACAAGTAGAAGAGCTAGGGCGCCAAGCTATGGTGATTGAAAAACACTATCAGCGACCGATGGATATTGAATGGGCACTAGATGGTAATGATGGGGGTTTATATATCGTACAGGCGCGCCCCGAAACGGTACAAAGTCAAACAGGCAATGTGGTAGAACGCTTTGAGATGCAACAAAAAGGCGAAATCCTGAGCGAAGGGCGTTCCATCGGTTCACGCATTGGGGCAGGCACTGCCAAAATTATACTAAGCCTTGATGATATGGATAAAATCCAGCCGGGTGATGTATTGGTGACCGATATGACTGACCCCGATTGGGAGCCGATTATGAAGCGCGCTTCTGCCATTGTCACTAACCGAGGGGGGCGAACTTGCCATGCAGCGATTATTGCGCGTGAGTTAGGCGTACCAGCCGTGGTAGGTTGTGGTGATGCTACCGAATCAATCCCTGATAATTCTGATATTACTGTTTCCTGTGCAGAGGGTGATACGGGTTACGCCTATGTGGGAATTTTAGATTTTAAAGTTAATACAACTCAAATCGACACCATGCCAGAACTCGATTTAAAAGTAATGATGAATGTTGGTAGTCCAGACCGAGCGTTTGACTTCTGCCAATTACCCAATAAAGGCGTAGGTCTGGCACGCATGGAATTTATTATTAACAATATGATTGGCATCCACCCAAGAGCGCTGTTAGCCTTAGAAGATCAATCTGAAGAGTTACAAGAGACTATTAAACAGCGCACTCAAGCTTATGATACCCCTAAAGATTTTTTTATTAAAAAGATAGCAGAAGGCGTTTCAACCTTAGCTGCTGCTTTTTACCCTAAACCGGTTATTTTGCGCATGTCTGATTTTAAATCGAATGAATACGCCAATCTAATCGCAGGGCCAAATTATGAGCCGCATGAAGAAAATCCCATGATCGGTTTTCGTGGTGCTGCCCGCTATATTGATGAAAGCTTTCGCTCCTGTTTTGAAATGGAATGTGAAGCAATCAAGTTTGTTCGAGAAGAAATGGGCTTTGATAATATTGAAGTAATGATTCCATTTGTAAGAACCTTGGATGAAGCTAAGGCGGTCACAGAATTACTAGCGGATAATGGCTTGGCACGTGGTGACAATGGTTTGCGCTATATTATGATGTGTGAGTTACCTTCAAATGCAGTTTTAGCGACTGAATTTTTAGAATACTTTGATGGTTTTTCAATTGGCTCTAACGATATGACACAATTAACCTTAGGGCTTGATCGAGACTCTGGCTTAGTTGCTGAAGGTTTTGATGAAAGAAACCCTGCGGTAAAAGCGATGATTAAAATGGCGATTACCGCCTGTAAGAAACAGGGTAAATATGTTGGAATTTGTGGTCAAGGCCCTTCAGATCACCATGATTTTGCACAATGGTTAAAGGATGAGGGGATAGATAGTGTATCGCTCAACCCGGATACGGTGATTGACACGTGGAATAGATTGGCCAAAAAATAGAGAATTCAAATAATTATTAAAAAAGGTACTCTGTTTTAGCGTGCCTTTTTTGTTTTTGTTTCTATGACATGATTTTTCGGACCAATTAGTTTTAAAACATAGCTCATACCGATGATAATTATCACTGTAGCGCCCCACATTTTGGGCGTAACCACCTCATCTAAAACAAGGTAGCCCCATATAAAGGCAAAAATAGGAATTAAGAATGTCACACTTACCGCGCGTGACGGCCCAATGTCATGAATTAGCTTAAAAAAGATTAAGTAGGCAATAGCCGTACAAACAAGCCCAAGAATAATAGCGTACGCCCAATCACGATGACTAATATGACTGATTTCAGGCATGAAAAATGGCAGAAATAACAACATGAAAAGTGTTGCAAATAATAAGCTTCCTGCCGTTGCTGTTAATGGTGAGACATCTGATAAATACTTTTTGGTACTGTTTGAAGCAAAGCCGTAAAACAACGGTGCGCAAATGCCTGCCAAAATAGCGAGTAGGGAGGAAGATCCTGTGATATCTAACTTATCCCAAACCAAAATAATTAAACCAATTATACAGATGATAAGCCCCATAATTTGTGGCGACGACATTTTATCTTTTAACCAATAATGCGCAATTATGGCTGTAAACACCGGTGTCATGGTATTAAGTAACGATACATTGCCACCCGTTAGTGAAATACTGGCATAAGAAAATAAAACAAACGGTAGAGCTGAGTTAATCACACCGATCCATGCTAGATGCTGCCAGTGGGCTAAAAATTCTTTACGACGTTTTAATTGTAGTAAGAATAAGCTTAAAAATAAAGCAGCTACACCCACACGAACAGTGATTAAGGCAATGGGACCAAAAGCATCTACGGTGGCGCGCATAAACATGAAGGAGCTACCCCAGATCGCTGCTAGCACAATAAGCAGTAATGTATCCGTTGTTTTCATTACTGCTTTTCTAAGTTGAGTAAAAATGCTTTGCGATCCAGTCCACCGCCATAGCCCGCTAAGTTACCATTTTTAGCAATAACACGATGACAAGGAATAAGGATACTGATTCGATTGTTACGGTTTGCACTAGCAACGGCGCGAAATGCTTTGGGCTTATTTATCGCTTGGGCTTGCTGTAGGTATGAGCGTGTATCTCCATAAGGGATTTTTAATAGAGCATTCCACGCTTGCATTTGAAAGGTTGTTCCTTTTATATCTAAGGGGACTTTGAAGCTCTGTAGGCCTCCTTTGAAGTAATCCTTTAACTCTTGCGTGAGCTGTTCGAAAAAAACACTTTCACCACTGTTGATCGTTGACGAAAAATATTTATTAAGTTGTGTGATTTGCCCATCAAGTCGGCCTGTATCTTTAAACTCAAGCATGCAGATGCCACGATTGCTGGCTGCTGCGAGCATCTCACCAAAGGGGGTGTTAATTGATTGGCTAACAATGCTAGTCATAAATCGAATCCGTAGTATGATAAGCAGTGTACTTGATGTGTGAAGAAAGAGAACGCTTTATGAATAAATTAAATTTGAAAATACCTTTTATCCTTGTTTGTCTGTTATGGACTCACGCCACTTTTGCAAAAAGTACCTGGGTGCTTAGCAAGCACAGCAATGGGATTAAAGTGTATGTTCGTGACACTCCTGGATCTGTCATTAAGTCATTTAAGGGCGAGGTAACGGTTAATGCTACATTAACCGCATTAGTGGCTTTAATTGATGATACCAAGGTTTATCCTCAATTTTTCTATCAGTGTAAAAGTGCCCAGAATATTAAACAAGTTGGCAACAATCAATCGTATAAATATATTACCACGGGTATGCCATGGCCCGTTAAAGATCGGGATACAATTGTTCATTCTGTCATTTCACAAAATAAAAAAACTAAGCAGGTTGAGGTAAAAATGAAAGCTGCTCCCACACTAATGCCAATAAAAAGTGGCAGAATAAGAATTAAAAAAATGTCTGGTCGTTGGTTATTAATTCCAATGGGGAAAAGCACAAAAGTTATTTATGAAATGACGGTAGACCCTGCAGGAAGTTTGCCAAAATGGTTGGTGAATACGATGTCTACCGATATGCCTTTTAATACCTTGAAGAACTTACGAACATTAATTAAGAACCCTAAGTATCAAAAAGCTGCTCATACTTTTATTGTAAACTAATACTTTTTCACACGAGTTGGTAATGGCTACAAAACTAAGATTGCCGTTGTCGTACAACTTCATACAAGCAAACACCGGTAGCGACGGATACATTCAAACTTGATACCTTGCCTGCCATCGGAATAGCGATTAATTCATCACAATGTTCTTCAGTTAATCTTCTTAAGCCTTTACCTTCCGCACCCATTACGATAGCCGTTGGGACTTTGAAGTTTTGTGTGTATAAATAACCTGTGGCTTTATCACTGGTACCAAAAAACCATATCCCGAGTTTTTTCAGCTTTTCTATAGTTCTTACCAAGTTTGTTACTTGCACGAAAGGTACGGTTTCCGCTGCTCCAGAAGCAACCTTACGTGCCGCGGGGGTCAAACCTACAGCATTATCTTTAGGAGCAATCACTGCAATCACACCCGCACCCTCGGCAGTGCGTAGACAAGCGCCTAAATTGTGTGGGTCGGTTATGCCATCTAACACCAGTAACAGAGGTACGGATTGTTGTCCGTTTTTACTTTCAGCTTCATCACTAGCCTTACTTTCAAGTAAGGCTAAAAGATCATCTTCGTTATAACTGGCTGGGGCATTATATTCAGCCACAACACCCTGATGCTGATGTGTTTTTGCCAACTTGTCGAGCATTTTAAAATCAACACTGTTGGATATTAAGCCACGTTTTTGTGCATGGTGGATCAGTTCTTTAATACGTTGGTTTTTTTTATTTTCAGCAAACCAAACTTGCACGATATTATCGGGATCATTTTTCAAGGCTGATTCAACCGCATGAATACCCGTAATTAAGGTTTTCATATTGATTAAAACGCGCTTCTTTGCTGTAGATTTTGACTACTGATTGAGCCTTCTTTGTGACAACTAAACCACGCCCCTGCATTGGGAATATTGACCATTTCTTTTTCGGGATTTTTGGCATATTTTTTACTTTGCCATAAGATGATATCAGTATAACGGGCATTGTCACCGGTATTTTTATGAATATCCCAGCTAATAAAACCAGCTTGCTTTTTCATCCAGCTTTCTCTGATATCACCTGCTACTTTTAACAAATGTGCTTCACTAATGCCTTCAGCAAGTTGATAAGTAATGAAATCTTTATACATCGCTTTAAGTCTCATTGTTTTTAGTTTTTTTACTGCGCGCCTTTCTTTTATCTTGCTTTTTCTTTTTCTTGGCTTTTTCAAAGGCTACATCGGCTTCGCTCTCAGGTAGCGTGAAATCAATTTTTCGATCATCTAGATCAACGCGTGCAACAACAATCTCAATGGTGTCACCAAGTCGGTAGCTTTTTCCTGAGTTCTCACCTTTCATTTCATGTTTACCGGCATCAAAATGGTAGTAATCACTTTTAAGTGCTGAAATGTGTACCAGACCTTCTACATAAATATCATTAAGCTCAACAAATAGACCAAAGCCGGTAACGGTTGAAATAACGCCTGTTAAGGTTTCGCCGACTTTATCCAGCATATACTCTGCTTTTAACCATGCCATAACGTCACGGCTTGCATCATCTGCGCGTTTTTCACACTGCGAACAGTGCGCGCCAAAGCCTTTCATTTGTGGGTAATCGTAGTAATAACCCTCCGCACTGCCGTATTCAATGACAAACATAATGGCACGGTGCACCAGTAAATCAGGGTAGCGACGAATGGGTGAGGTAAAGTGTGCGTAATGCTCACGCGAAAGCCCGAAGTGACGGGTGCTTTGTGGGTTTTCTTTATCGACCGGCTCATATTGAGCACGACTCATTGAACGTAGCATAATGGTTTGAATAAGATGTGCATCAGGTCGGTCTTTAACACTTGCTAGTAAATTTGCATAATCTTTCGGTTGTGGATCATCACCACCACCCAACTTTAAACCTAAGCCATTTAAAAACTCATGTACTTTGGCTAACTTTTCTGTTGTCGGGCCATTATGTACACGGTGTAGTGCCGGTATTTTGTGTCGCTTCAAAAAGTGAGCGGCGCACATATTAGCGGTAACCATACATTCCTCAATGAGTTTATGTGCATCGTTGCGTTCGGTAGGTTTGATACTTTCAATTTTACGGTCTTCACCAAAAATAATTTGAGTTTCGGTGGTTTCAAAATCGATAGAGCCACGCTCATCACGTGCTTTTCGTAATACTTTATAAAGCGCATAAAGATCATCAAGATGATCAACTATTTTTGCATGTTCTTTGCGTAGGGTTTTATCTTTATCTACCACCATTGCAGCCATTTTGGTATAGGTAAGGCGCGCGGCTGAATGCATAACGGCACTCATAAACTGGTAGCTAATCATATGCCCTTCTGGGTTGATGGTAGCTTCACAGACCATGCAAAGACGGTCAACCGCAGGGTTTAATGAACACAGTCCGTTTGATATTTTCTCAGGCAGCATCGGGATAACTTCAGCCGGGAAGTAGACCGAAGTCGCACGATTCCATGCTTCTTGATCAAGCGCACTACCTGCGGGGACATAATGTGAAACATCAGCAATCGCAACGGTTAGTTTCCAGTTGCCCTCGGCATCTTTTTCACAGTAAACCGCATCATCAAAATCACGTGAGTCTTCCCCATCAATGGTCACTAATGGCATCTTGCGTAAATCGACACGGTCTTTTTTATCCGATTCTAATACCTCATCGCTGAGTTTTTCACTTTCCGCTAAGGTATCTGCTGGCCAAACATGGGGTAGATCATGTGAGCGTAAGGCAATGTCGATTTCCATGCCGGGCGCCATATGGTCGCCTAAGGTTTCAAGAATCTTACCAATGGGCTGGTGTCTTGATGTTGGGTATTCAACAATACCGGTAACAACGATTTGCCCATCTTTTGCATCACCTGCATTCTCAGCTGGAATAAGAATGTCTTGTGTAATCCGGGAGTTATCGGGGGTAACAAAACCCATACCACCTTCAAAAAAGTAGCGGCCTACAATAGATTCGGTATTGTGTTCGAGAATTTCAACAATAGCGCCTTCGCGGCGACCTTTACGATCTACCCCTGTGATACTAGCGAGAACTACATCACCATGCATAACTTTGCGCATTTGCTTACCGTGCAAATACAGATCGGCACTACCATCTTCTGGTAATAAGAAGCCAAAACCATCGGGGTGCCCAGAAACGCGGCCTTTGACTAAATCGGCTTTAGTTACGGGGACATATTTTTTACTACGGTTAAACAATACTTGCCCATCACGCTCCATAGCACGTAGTCTATATTTCATGGGGTCTAGGTCTTGCGGATCATCGATATTTAGCTGGTCCGCTAATTCACGAAAGCCTATTGGGCCATCGTTTTTTTCCATGACTTCAAGCATTAGCTCACGGCTAGGAATAGGGCGGCCATACTTTTTGGCCTCGCGTTCTTTATGTGGGTCGTTGTATTTACTCATAAGGCGGTATTCTACGCGAATATTGATATTAAGAAAGCAATCAAATCACTTTGTGAATATTGCATACAAACCACTATCTCTAATAAATATGCCTATTTTTTAATCACTTATAGGATTGCTCTCGGAGAAATGATATAAAATAGGATAATCCCGCTAATTAATTTCTAATCTTTAAGAGTACCTAGTCAAGTCTAATATAATTTAGCGCTGAAAATTGTCACTATTTTTTATGAAGTTAAAGTGTAATGGTCGTTTTATACTACGAAACTTTGTGGAAACATCGACTATTTTGGTAAGCTAAAAATGCTGACTGATTAGGGTTATCCTTAAACTAATTTTCCTCATTGGACGATATACACCGATGTCAAAAAAAAGCTTAAGCAGTGAAGTATTTTATTGGGATGCACCCAGCAGATCGCTTCACAAACGTGATTTATTTCCACTACAAGTGGAGATTGATGGTCATATTTATGATGTTCCTAAATGGAATATGGATTATTTTAAAGCGGTTGAATTTCCTCATCCAATTCATTCTGATAAGCCATTTACTGGCAAATTGATTATTCGTTTTAAGAGTTTTAATATTCAATTTGAAACTGCCGCAAGTCAGATAAACTACAACTCAGAAAAAAAAGAGCTAATTGCTCATTTTGAAAGTATTCCAGAAGAACATCGTGAATTGCTTCGCTATTTCTCAGAAGCATTAGAAACGGGTGATATGGTTAATATTGATAATGTGCTTCGTCGTGTTGATATGCCTGTAACGCCGGCTAGCACGCAACTAGCGGAAGTTAGTAATAAAAAATCATTCTTCTTTAAACGCTTATTATTTAGTAGTGCTTATGTTCTTCTTGGGGCAGCACTGCTTGCTTTTAGTTTGTCCAGCTTACAACGAAAATTAACCGAAGTGGAGGTTAACTCGGCCTTTATCTCTAAACCTTTAGTGCCTATTCAGTCACCCTATCAGGGTAGTGTTGAAGAAGTATATATCAGTGCAGGAAATACGATTGTAGTCGGCCAACCATTAGTTACTTTAAAAGCACAATCGGATAACAATAATACTGCATTACAAGACCTTGAAAGTCAGCAGTTTTTAATAAAAGCAGAAATAACAAAAAAGAATAATAATGTGGGGTCACTTGATCTCTTTCAACGAAAAATAGACGCAGCACAAGCGGCTTTATCTGCAGCATTAAGTACGCAACAGATTAAGTGTAATGCACGTTATGAAACTGAAATAGACAGGCGCGCACCGTTAAAGCGTAATGCAGAGTGCAATGCCAGTAATGATAAGGTAACTTCTGCAAAAATAAAACTTTCGCTTGGAAAAGAGCAACTGGTGATTGCTCAACAAAAACGTTCACGCAGTAGAAATACAGCTCGGGTTTTAGGTAAAAGATTAAAAAAGCTAGAGGCAGATATTCAGACCAATAAAATAACACTTGGCATTGGTCAAAATATAAAAACGTTGAAAAGCTTAGTTTCTGGAAATGTTGTGAGTGTGCTCGATGAACAGCATCAGTACCTTAGCCGAGGTCAAACAATAGCCTTAATTCAACCAGAAAACAGTCACGAATACATTGAGGCGTACATAACACAGCAACAAGCGCTTGAATTAAAGGCTGGGAATAAAGCACGAGTGACGTCTACTACTTTCGATGAAAAAATATTCGCAGTCATTGATAAAATAGAATACACCGTTAATACTTTTAACCCCTCCAACAAAGAACTCCTTAACTGGAATGTTCCTAAAGAAAATACTGTTAAACTTACTTTATCGTTTACCAATAAACAAACGGCGGCAATCCCATTGGGACTTCCGGTTACTTTGATAATTAAAAAAGAGTCTCAAAATCAACGACCCTGGTGGAAGAAAGTTACAGCTTTCTTTAACAAGAATGAAAAACAAGCTTTATCAGTTACAAATAAAGAGTCTAACGATAGTAATCTTTTTGGTATCGCTTATGCAGATGATGTGAGTAAAACTACGGTAGTAGCAACTTATTGTAAGTCGAAACCACGTTTGTATCCAAAGAACATATTTCAAAACTTAAAAAGTATTAATAAATCAACAAAGCCATTTTTAGATGTGAAATGGCCAAAGCTCTTATTAAAAAAGTCTGATAAAAATTTAGCTATAACCTCAAGCGCTCTTAAATCACTCACAAGCTCTGGCATTACCGACGCTAGCGATGAACGCCTTAAAACAACTCGAAGGTCATTAAGAGATGCTGAAACAACCGCACTGTTAAGCCTCGCTTTTTTTATCAATAATAAACCTGCCTATTTAGAAAAAGCTAAAGAGTTATTGCTTGACTGGGCACAAACCTACAAAAGCAATGGCCACCCAATAAATGAAACCCGCTTAGAAGGTTTTTTATGGTCATATGATTTACTGCGATGTTACTTTTCGCTTGATGAGCAAAAAATCATAAATAATTGGCTAAAAGAAATCCAAACCGCTAAACATAAGTGGGTATTTGGCCCTAGCAGCTTCCAAAATAACTTACAGACCCATCAACTTAAAATGTTACTGCTGTTAGACCGTTTACTGAATGATGAAGTCTCTTTAAAGTCTGATCGTGAAACCTTGCAAGTACATCTCTTTAATAACCTGCACGAAGATGGTTCTAGCTTTGATTATAAAGAAAGGGATGCCTTGCACTATCATCTCTATGATTTGGAACCCTGGTTAGAAATAGCACTATTAGAGCCTAAATATAAAGACGCGGTTAATAAAGCGTATGATTTTTTAATTAAGCAGATTAAAGATGACAACATTCATGATCAATTTGCTAACTCACTGCAAAAAATAGATAAAAAACGTGCGGCAGGTGGCTTTAAGTATGCTAAACAAGGCGGAAGTTTTGACCCTAAAAGAATCGCCCGTAGCGTGATTGTGCATAGCACGCTTAATCAATTAGCAGTGGAAGGTAAATTTGAAAGAAAGTACCTGACAAAGAAAGAACTAAAGAAAAAACTGTTTTTTATTGCACGTGATTCTTTATGGAAACCCTGATTCAGCGTTGGCACTATGAAACAAAGCATCGTCAAGCGAACCAATAAACTTTCTGAATTACCAACAGAACGTACTTTTAAGTGGCGTGCGATTGACTTGTTTAATCTGTTTATTTATTTAAACGCTTTATGGTTACTAATCTTTTTCATGTCAAGTAAGTCGCTCGATTTATTCGAGCACCGTATGGTGGTTTTGTTTGCAGCAATAGGCTTATGGCGTTATAGCTGGTGGTTTATTAACTTTATCCGCGCACTTATTTTTGAGTTTATAACGTTTCCTAAGCTACGAGAAAATGCAAACCAATTACAAGCAACAGGGTGGAAGCCACCGCATATTTATTTTGTAATTGCTTGTTATAAAGAAGACAGAGCTACCTTAGAAGATTTACTCACAGCAATGATTCGCGAATGTCACCAAATTGGTGTGCCAGCAACACTCTTTTTAAGCGGTGATTACGATAGCGAAATCATTGTCAGAGATTTTGTCCGGCTTCATACTCAGCCCTCAAGTAAAAATCAACAGCCGATGTTTCAGGTTATTGCTATTCGCCAAACATTGCCTGATAAGCGTATTGCCTTAGGGCAATGTTTACGCTCTTTATCACGCTACGGGGTGATTAATGATTGCCCGGTTATTTTAATGGACAGTGATGCCATTATGAGCCGAGGCGTACTAGAACGCTGTGTCCCTTTTTTTGAGTTAAACCCCAAACTACAAGCCTTAACAACCGACGAACAAGCTATTTT
>JALSJN010000077.1 GCA_026989335.1 Thiotrichaceae bacterium | reverse complement strand
CAACAAAGAGGAAGGACGGACTAATACTGGGTACAAGCTTTGGTATTTGTTATTAATTGGCTATGGCATAGCATTTATGTTGCTTAGTTATCTCTTTTCGATTTACGGTTTTATTAAATCCATAAAAAAATCAACAAAACAAGAAGTAACCCTTCACCTACTCATGCTTGGAGTAGTTATTTATTTTATCCTTATTTCTACTGGGCATATTGCCACTGACTCTCGCATGCGTGTCCCCATCATTCCAGTTATTCTACTTTATGCGGCGTATGGCGTATTTAGCTTGTTAGAAGCTATTCAGTCCCGCAAAATAAGAAAAAAACATACATAGCATTTATAAAAATGGACAAAAAGCTTTCTAACTACTTAGACATCGTACGCGTCATTGCATCCTTTGCTGTTTTATTTCAGCATCTATCAATGTACAACAATGATGTCTTTGCTTTTTTCTCAAATTATGGTCATCCCGCTGTTATGGCCTTTTTTATTTTATCCGGCTATGTTATTGCTTATGTAGCCGATCAACGTGAAAAAAACTTTAATATATATCTAAAACATAGGTTTGCAAGACTCTACAGCGTTATGGTCGTAGCTTGGCTACTCACCATCCTATTAGATGTCGTAGGCCCCTCGATTAACAATCAAAGTTATGAAGGCCTAATACCCACTGATAATGCTTTGGTACGCATACTCGCTCACCTATTTTTCCTACAGCAGTCTTGGTTTGTTAGTATACAGTTCTTTAGTAACCAGCCTTTATGGTCCCTTGCTTACGAGTTTTGGTATTACATACTATTTGGACTATTATTTTTATATAAAGGAAAGTACAAAATACCGCTTATTGTAGTGACCGTAATGATAATGGGGCCCATTATTTTAGTTTACGGATTGATTTGGTTTGCAGGTGCCTATCTTTACCAACTCCATAAAAAGAAAGTCACCTTAAACCCTACTTTAGCTTCCTATGTATTTCTGCTTACAATACCCGCTATATTTTCGTACCCGTACTGGAATCAATCAGTATTACCTGATGTATTACCCTCACTTGGCACCTTATCTCTCAGAACCTATCTTGATGATATTATTTTTGCCACTTTTATTCTCATCAATATCTTTTTCTTTCGATATTCAGACTTATCATTTAACTTAATAACACCGTTAATTCGATTCTTATCGGGTATTTCTTTCGCCCTTTATGTTTTTCATTTTCCACTTATGCTTTTCTTCAAAGCTATTTTTGAACGTTACTTTGACTTGTCTGATGAATTATCATTTTTCATCATGAGCATCTTAATAGTAATCACCGTTTACCTGCTTTCATTTGTTTCCGAACGAAAAAAACGTCCTTATTTTCATTTTTTTAATTACCTTGAAAATCTAATCAAAAGACGATTTATCACCTTTTTTAAAAAAGTTTAAACGACCGTTATCAATAAGCCCCTAAAAAAACACACGTGTTAGCTATTCATGCTCTATAATCATGCGTGTTGTTGAACGCTTTTATTGGTCAGTTATATATTGACCACTCATTGAACTCACCATTCCATAGTCTTCAAGCTATTGGGATAGAATTATGCATACCCTTTTCACTCCTCACAGGCTGCTGATTAATATGGAACAATACTTACTTTACCTACTAATAGTTACTTTGACGGTCGCAAGCCCAGGCCCTGGGGTAGTTTTAACACTTTCTAATGCCATTAAATATGGAATGAAACCCACACTATCTGGGATTCTAGGCATAGCCTTAGGAATTTTTATTATCGCTGTCATCTCAGCTAGTAGCCTTGGAATTTTACTGGCAACTTCGGCTTTAGCTTTTAGTATTCTTAAATTTCTAGGAGCGGCTTATCTTATTTATTTGGGGCTGAAACTATGGAAAGCCCCACCAATGAACCTAGGGAACTTTGAAGAAAATAGTGGCGCAAAAAAACTATCTTATTCGCCTAGATTTAAAGAAGGTTTTTTGGTTAGTTTATTAAACCCTAAACCGATATTCTTTTTTATGTCTTTATTTCCTCAATTCATAAACCACCAACAAAGCTATTTACTTCAATTTAGCTATCTAACGTTAACGTTTTGCACGGTAATAATCTTAGTACATAGCCTATATGCATTGGGCGCCAACGCTATTAAATTCTGGTTATCATCGCCTAAAGGTTCGACTATCGTCAATAGAACAAGTGGTAGTGTATTTATATTTTTTGGGCTGGGTTTAGCGGCAACATCGCAAAAGTAATATCTAGTCCTAAAGCAGAACCTTCTCAATGCCGCCCTTGCTAATGGTTTCTACAAATTGAGCTTGCCACTTTTCGCCATGTAGTTCTTTCATCATTTCAACGACGATGTAGTCGGTTTCCATGCCTGTGTCATCGGCGTAGCGATTTAGGCCTTGTTGACAGGCTGGGCAATTGGTGAGAATTTTTACGACTTGGTCTTTATTTTCTGCCGCTTTATTAACGACATCTATAACGTTCCCGGCAACATCAGTTTCCGTTTCTATTTGAATTTGCTTCGCTTCTTCTAGGCTTTCTTGCTTTCTAAAGCGTAGTTGGGTTGCAATATCGGGACGACTGACAGCGAAGGTTCCTGCCTCACCACAACAGCGGTCGGTCAGTGCAACACTTTGCCCCATTAAGTCAGAGGTTAACTGTGTTGGGTCGGTGGTTTTAATCGGCGTATGGCAGGGGTCGTGGTAAACATATTTCACACCACTGGTTCCATCGAGCTTTACGCCCTTTTCTAATAAATACTCGTGAATATCCAGTAAGCGACAGCCGGGGAAGATTTTTTCAAATTCGTATTTAAGCAACTGATCTAAGCAGGTGCCACAAGAGACGATCACGGTATCAATTTCTAAATAACTTAAGGTTTGTGCAATGCGATGAAACAACACGCGGTTTTCGGTAGATATTTGATTGCCTTTATCAATATCACCGCCAGCTGTTTGTGGGTAGCCACAGCACAAATAACCTGGTGGCAGCACGGTGGTTGCGCCTGTTTCATAGAGCATCGCAATCGTTGCCATGCCGATTTGAGAGAACAATCGCTCCGAGCCACAACCGGGGAAATAGAAAACAGAATCCCCTGCTTTGTCGAAGCTTGCTTTACGAATTACCGGTATGGTTTTCTCATCTTCCAAGCCTAACATCGCACGTGTGGTTTGCATTGGCACATGCGCTGGCATCGGCTTTTTCACAAACTGCACCACGTATTCTTTGAGTGGCGCTTTTCCGGTGGTGCCTTTAGGTCGTCTGCTGGCTTTTATAATGCCAAATCGCTTAAACAATTTATGCCCTAAACGCTGGGCTTTGTAACCTACCTGTATCAAGCCGCCGCGCATAATTTTAATAGTAGTGGGGTCTTTTATGTTTAAGAATTGCATCGAAGCCCAAGTAACTACATTAAACTTTTTCTGTTTACGCTGCTTTAAAATACTGCGCATACGCACCGTTACATCGCCAAAATCAATATTAACAGGACATGGATTTAAGCATTTGTGACAAATAGTACAATGATCTGCCACGTCGTTCATTTCTTCAAAATGACGTAATGATATACCGCGTCGCGTTTGTTCTTCATACAGAAATGCTTCGAGTATTAAACCGGTCGCTAAGATTTTATCACGCGGAGAATAGAGTAAATTAGCACGCGGGATATGCGTGTTACACACGGGCTTACATTTACCACAACGCAAGCAGTCTTTAATATCATCATTGAGTGCACCAAGCTCGTTATGCTCGAGTAATAACGCTTCACGCTCAACCAAACGAAGCGACGGCGTGTAGGCATTTTGCAGGCCAGAACCCGGCATGAGCTTACCTTTATTGAAATGACCATTCGGGTCAATATCCGCTTTGTATTTAGCAAAGTCTTCAATCACATCATTATCTAAATAATGCATTTTAGTTAAGCCGATACCATGCTCACCTGAAATAACACCGCCCAATTCTGTCGCCAGCTCCATCACTTGATCAACAATGCGATCTGCCTCTTGCATCATCTCATAATCATTAGAATTGACAGGGATATTAGTATGCACATTGCCATCGCCTGCGTGCATGTGCAGCGCTACAAACAACCGTTGTGAGCGTACTTTTTCATGCACCGCTTCTAAAGCATCACGTAACGGCTTCAGCGTTTCGCCAACGAAAATATCACCCAACGGCTTTTTAATTTCTTGCTTATACGAGATGCGAAGATCACGGCGTAACAATAGATTGATAAGCTTATCGCCAGTTTTCATATTGGCGCGCGCGGCCTCATCTAATAAATCATCGTGCTGTTTAGCAGCATCTTCGCGGTTCGCTAATATGGCTTGCCAGCGTTTTTTGATGGCGGTTAAATGCGCCGAGGCGTGATCTTTTTTAGCTTGTAAAATGGCATCATTTTCAGGACTTTTTTCATAGTCAGGCAATTCTCGTAATTGCTTATCTAAATCTGGATTTTCTTCACAAAAAGTTTCTAAGGCAGCGTCAATTAGGTTAATTTTATTCTGCATTGACTGCTGGATATTGATGCGCTCAATACCCTCACTATAAACATCCAACTTATCCAGTGGAATCACAACGTCTTCGTTGATTTTAAAGGCGTTCGTATGAGCTGCAATAGCGGCTGTTTTTGCTCGATCTAACCAGAACTGACGACGTGCTTCTGGGCTAACGGCAATGAAGCCCTCACCATTACGCGCATTCGCAAGTTTGACAACGTGTGAAGCTGCCTCGGCAACTTTAGCTTCATCATCGCCAACGATATCAGCAATCAATACCATTTTAGGGAATGCGCGGCGTGCTGATTTTGGGGTATATTTTACCGCCTTTACATAGCGCTCATCTAAATGTTCCAAGCCTGCTAATAGCACGGCATTATTTGCATCGAGATAATCTTTAACTTCGACAATAGCAGGCACAGCCTCTTGTAAATCACTGCCGTAAAACTCCATACACACGGTACGAACTTGTTCTGGCATACGATGCAGGATGAACTCAGACGAGGTAATTAAGCCATCACAGCCTTCTTTTTGAATCCCCGGCAAACCGCCTAAAAATTTATTGGTTACGTCTTTACCCAAACCATGTTTGCGAAAAAACTGCCCCTTAAAGTGAAGTATTTGTTCTTCACCTTTTTGGGTTTTACCGTCTTGTTCAAACCGAGTAACGCTAAAACTAACATCCTCTTGATCGTGAATTTTACCGAGGTTGTGATTGAGTCGCCTCACTTCAAGCCACTCAGCATCGGGCGTAACCATCCGCCATGAGACTAAATTATCCAGCGCTGTGCCCCACATGACGGCCTTTTTTCCACCCGCATTCATGGAAACATTACCGCCAATGGTAGAGGCATCCTGTGAGGTTGGATCTACTGCAAAAACTAAACCTTTAGCATCAGCAGCATCGGATACGCGGCGAGTTACCACACCTGCATCAGCTCGAATAACTGCTACAGCTTCTTCTACACCGGGGAGTTTTGCCCAGTGAATCTCACTTAAGGCTTCAAGCTTTTCAGTATTAATCACCGCGCTCATAGCATCTAAGGGAATCGCACCACCGGTGTAACCCGTGCCACCGCCGCGTGGAATGACCGTTAAACCTAGCTTAATTGAGGTTTGTACTAACAGCGCAATTTCTTCTTCAGTATCAGGTGTTAGCACAACGAAAGGATATTCAACGCGCCAGTCGGTCGCATCAGTCACATGAGAAACCCGCGCCAGCCCATCAAATTGGATATTATCTTTACGCGTGATTGCTTTTAATTTTCGTCTGGCACGTTTGCGCAGAGCATAATAATCAGCAAACCATGTGGCAAATTCATCCACAGATTTATAGGCAATATCAACTAGCTCTACGGTTAATTCATTACCATCAGAACGCTCACGTATGCGTTCTAATCGCTCTCGCATGGTGTTTATTAGTGAGTAACGGCGTTTTTCATTTTCAAGTAAGTCATCTTGAATATACGGATTGCGTTTAACAATCCAGATATCACCCAACACTTCCAACAACATGTGAGCCGAAAGCCCCGTGGTACGCTTTTCACGGAGTATTTCGAGTATATCCCATGCACGCTGATCCAATATTCGTAGGATGATTTCTTTATCCGAGAAGGATGTGTAGTTATAGGGGATTTCCCGATAGGGCTGTGTAGATTTCATTTTTTCTGGCTATTAAAAAGATGGTGCAATTATTTTACACCTTAACAGAAAATTGAGGGTATCTATATTTAACTCTTTAGTCATTGATAATTTGCATCATCACCCTAATCCCAGATAGAAACGTGCAAAAAGATACAGATGTTTTTTAACCGAGTTAGAGTTTTAGTAATCAAAAGGCTTTTTTCGGGAGTGATAGATTCGCATAAAATAATGATAAAAAGGCCAAACCAATAGGCTCACAATAACGGGAGACCAGTAAATCCAGCCTTGTGGTGCATCTCCGGTGATACCTAAAATCCAAAGGTTCACTAGCATGTAAGTACCTAACACTAAAAATAGAATCAAAAATTGCTGGAGGATATTATCGACAACTAAGCGTGTACGCATGCGCATACTCATAAAAACCACAATAGTGAACCCTAGCGCATGTTGACCAATTATAGAGCCGTAAAGAACATCTAATAATAAACCTGCTACCCAAGCAACAACAAAACTCATGCGACTCGGTGCCACCAAACTCCAATGAATCAGGGTCAACGCCACCCATTCTGGACGATACATCAACCAAGTTTCTCGCATCGGAATCATAGTTAGCATGAATGCTACAATAATTGAGAGCAATACAGCCCCTGTAAACCTTGGCGTTACGCTACCCATTAATTTTTACTCTTTTTTTCTTTTGGTTTCTTCGCTTTTTTCTGGGCTTTGCCTTGCTCTGTACCAAGTAGCGCATTGCGAGCATAATCAGCACGCCAAATAAGTAATATCTCACGCGTTTTATTAAAGTCAGCTAATGAGTTAGCGTAAACATTCATAAAAGTATCACCTGGGTTGTAGCCCACTTTCCTTACCTTTGCGACAGGAAAGTCTGGGGGAAATAGTTGCCCAAGTCCCGAGCTAACAAATACATCACCCACCTGCACATCAACACTGGCTTCAACGTGTTTTAACTCTATTTGATTGAGTTTTCCTGTACCAGATGCCAAGGCGCTCAAGCCTGTACGCACATTTCGTACAGGAATCGCGTGTTTAATATCGGTAAGTTGGATGACAACAGCAGACGTTGGGCTCACACTTTTGACTTGCCCGTAAATATTTTCACCAGCAAGGACTACTTGCCCCACGAAAATACCTGAATTTGTTCCTTTATTAATCGTCACGTTTTTACTAAAGGGGTTGGAGGAAACGGACAAAATCTCTGCTAGCATGAAGCGCTCGCTCACCGCGGTTGTAGCGTTTAATTGCGCACGTAAGCGTTCATTCTCACGCTGAATTGAAATATACTTTTGATCTTTGGCTGCATAAATATTGATATAAGTGCTAAGTTCACGGTTTTTATTCGATAAGGTTTGATGATCACTAAAAAACTCGGTCAATGTATTTATCGCGCGTGATGGCGCATCCACCACTGCTTGAACTGGATAGAGGGCCATTTGCAATGCAGTACGCACTGGCAACAGCTTTTCTTTACGGTAATCGAGCACCATAAACAGACCAGACAGTACGGCTAAAATAATGAATTTAACCAAATATTGTTGCTGTTTACTATTGTCTCTATCTAAATTATAGATCGTAAACTCCCTTTGCTTTCCCTACTTCTTGCTAAACGTTGATAGAGAAAATTATTCAGATGCCCAAAAATCAAAACCATCGTCATCCAGCATTTCAAGAATACGACCACCACCACGCGCCACACAGGTCAACGGGTCATCAGCAACAACCACTGGGATTCCCGTTTCTTCCATTAATAAGCGATCAAGGTCACGTAACAACGCACCGCCACCGGTTAACACAATTCCACGGTCAGCAACATCAGCACCTAGCTCTGGCGGCGTTTGTTCTAAAGCTGTTTTAACGGCACTCACTATGCCGAATAATGGTTCCTGTAGAGCTTCTAAAATTTCATTACTCGTCAGCGTAAAGCTACGAGGCACACCTTCTGAAAGGTTGCGACCTTTAACTTCAAGCTCTAACAATTCTTTACCAGGGTATCCAGAACCGATGGTGCATTTAACATGCTCTGCCGTCGCTTCACCGATCAGCATACCGTAGTTACGGCGCACATAACTTATTATCGCCTCATCAAGGCGGTCGCCCCCAATGCGAACCGATGCTGAGTACACTATGCCGCGCAATGACATTACAGCCACTTCAGAGGTTCCACCACCGATGTCTAAAACCATAGAGCCTACGGCTTCATCAATCGGGATGCCGGCACCGATTGCAGCTGCCATCGGCTCTTCAACCAAGTAGACTTTTCTCGCGCCTGCACCCATGGCAGAATCTTTAATCGCACGACGCTCAACTTGTGTCGCGCCACAAGGCACGCAAATCACCACACGAGGGCGTGGACCAAAAATTTTCTTAGTCGCCACTTTATTAATAAAGTGCTGAAGCATTTTTTCGGTATAAGTAAAATCAGCAATTACACCATCTTTCATGGGCCGAATTGCTGTGATATTCTCAGGGGTACGACCCAGCATTTTTTTAGCTTCTACACCTACCGCCTCGATATTTTTAGGCCCGCCTGGCCCCTGATTTTGGCGAATCGCCACAACGGAAGGTTCGTCAAGAACGATACCTTTACCCCGCATATATATAATGGTATTGGCAGTACCTAGATCAATAGAAATATCATTTGAGAACATGCCGAATAATGCTTTAAACATAGTAATATCCAATTTATTTTAGTCTTTAAAGAAGCCCTTCTTTAAAATTATTTGGTGTTTGATGGACTGTATTTACTTTTGTTTCATTACATCTGAAACAAACCCCAACCCCGTATACCCTAAACGCTGTAATGTAGCAACCACAGACACTGAGAGCAAGTAAAGCAATGATAAAAAACACTATTTACAAAGATAAATAGTTTGCATACCATAAATTACAGCCCATTATTATAAGACATCAAAATTGAACCTAGTGTTAACAGCTAATCTTAGTTTAGTTGAATGATTCATTATACTCCTTTAGACTCCGCCTCTTACTCTTATCCAACCACCTTTTTTTATGAAAGTTCTGATCGTTTTCACCCATCCAAACGTCAATAGTTTTAACCATGCTTTATTAGAAAATATCCAATCTGGTTTGGAGAGCACGGGAAATGAGGTGCGTGTAAAAGACCTTTACCAAGAATGCTTTGACCCTATCCTTAGCGCTGATGAGCTCGCTGAACTACATAAGGGCAATATACCTTCACGAATCGCCAAAGAACAAAAGCAATTATTATGGGCCGATAGCCTCGTTTTTATTTACCCTTTATGGTGGTTTGATCGCCCAGCTATTTTAAAAGGATGGTTTGATGTAGTACTGACTAATGGACTTGCCTTTGAATATTCGAGTGAAGGTGTTAAAGGTCTGCTGAAACATAAAAAAGCCAAGGTCATCATTACGGCTGGCGGCTCGAAACAATATTTTATTGATAATGATGCACTGCAATTAATCCACAGACCTGTCACTGATGGCACATTATCGTTTTGTGGAATTAAAGATGTATCCCATCAAATCTACTATGATATTGCTAACTTAAGTGATCAAGAGCGACTGTCTATTCTGGAAGAAACCAAACAATCAGGGCAAGACTTTTAGGCTTTGGAGACACTAACAATGACGTTGCTGAATTACAAATTATTTCTCCCCGAAGACACTACGGCACAGGGAGAAACCCCACTCATTATTTTACATGGCTTACTTGGTGCGATGGATAATTGGCGCTCACAAGCCAAAAAACTTTCCCTACTTCGCCCCGTTTACACGCTGGATCTACGCAACCATGGAAACTCACCACACCTAAAAGGTATGAGTTACCGCGAAATGTATGAAGATGTTTTACACGTTGCTAAACAAGAATCGCTAACTTCATTTCACTTACTCGGGCATTCAATGGGTGGTAAAGTGGCCATGCAATTAGCGCTCGCTAATCCATCAATAGTTAAAAGCCTAACAGTCGTTGATATTGCGCCTAAACCTTACCCGCTTTGGCATCAAAAAACCTTACAAGGTGTGCTTTCTGCTCCTTTAGATGATTTGCGCACTCGTCAAGAAATAGATGACTACTTAAAACCATGGATTGAGGATGCGGCAGAACGTACATTTATGCTAAAAAACTTAAAGCGAAAAGAAGATAGCAAAGGGTTTATCTGGCGTTGCAACCTCTCTGAAATTAGTAGAGGTTACTTAAAAATTGCAGGTTTTACGACAGCGTTAGCTACTTACCCTGAGAAGTGCCTCTTTATAAAAGGTGACTTATCAACGTATGTGCAGGAGGCTGATACACCCTTAATTCATTCATTGTTCCCTGCGGCTAAAATTGTCGGGCTAAAGCAAAGTGGACACTTACCTCACTTTCAAGAACCCGATGCTTTTTTTGACACCTTAAGTCAATTTTTAAAGAACCAATAAAATCCTCTAAGATTTTGCAATTCCAATCAATAAGTCCATGACATTCGTCCCCGTCGCGCCTGTAAAAATTAGCTCATCAGTCTGATCAAAATAATGATACGAGTCAGCTCGGCGCAAATAATCATTCGCTGCCAAGCCTAATTTTTCGCCTTTCTTTATGGTCTGATTATCAACTAAAGCACCCGTAGCTTCCGTCACACCATCAGAGCCATCGGTGCCAGCGGCTAATAAAACTATTTCCTGCCTACCTTGTATTATTATGGAAGCCGCTAGCGCGAGGTGTTGATTTCGCCCACCTTTACCGGCATCGTTAGGCAACTTTATGGTTGTTTCTCCGCCCCAAATAAACAAACTATCTGGGCCATTTTTCAGTGTTTTAATGCAGGTCTTGGCTACCCAAGAAGCATCACCTTCGAGGAAATTAGGCACGATTTGTACAGCGTAGCCCAATGCCTTTGCGTGTTTTCCAGCAGCTTTTTTAGCAATATCCAATGACGCTATTATTCTCCAATCAAAAGCGTGGCTAGCTAAACCTTGGGTTGCTAATGGTATTTTTTCGCCCCATGGTTTTGGAAGCTTCGGCAATAGTGACTGTTTTCTTTCTCCAAATAATAGCCCCGAACCTATATCCGCAGGATCATTATTAGGCACATCAGAAATCATTAAGCAGCTAATTTCTCGTTCACCAAGGTACGCACATAAACCACCGCCTTTAATTTTTGATACACGGCGACGAACTGCATTGATTTCGTTGATGGAGTAAGCATTGGCTAATAGGTAATCGGTTAACGCCGCCAGCTCGGATAAACTCCAACCGTTTTCTACAACTTCAACCAGTGACGAAGTTCCTCCTGATATTAAAAATAGACACGGCTCTTTTGTCGGGAGTTTTTCAAGGTAACGAATTAATGCCTTACCTGCTTTTAGGCTGGATTGCTTTGGGATGGGATGGTCAGACTCGATACATTGTATATTTGATGCATGTTTAAATCGCCCCGAGATATGATTATGCTTAGAAATTAACAAAGCGCTTATGATTTTATTTTCTGGAACACCCTGCAACATAGAATCTGCTGCTTTTCCTATCGCAACCACATGAAAATTAGCCCCTGAGAAAAATTCCTTTTGAAAAGCCTTATTCACTACGACACTGCCCTTTACTGCTTCAAGTCCCGCTTGATAAATGCTCATTAAGTCTTTATGAATATTTTTCACAAGTAGGTTTTAGCTAAGTTTTAGTTGCTCAAGGGTCAATTCTTCTTTATCCAGCAGTTCATCTAGGCGACGTTTTTGAATACAAATATCCAAAATATACTCACCTTTTTCTGAAATTTTTTCTTCAACAATCGCTTCATCTTCATAAAACTGCGCACGTAACCTTGCAAGCGCAGGATGTAAGCGTATTTTGCCTTTAAAGACATTTTTTGCAAAAACATCAGATAGCCTTTCTAATAATTCAGGAACCCCTTCTGCTGTAACGGCTGATAACCAAACTCGTGACGGTAAGCCACTATGCGCCTCCTCAAAGTGTGCCACTTGCTCAGTTAAGTCAATTTTATTCATCACTTCTAGCTGCGGCACCTCCTCAGCACCCAACTCAAGTATCACGTTATTCACTTGTTCACGGTAGTAATCTCTTTGCTCATCATTGCTATCAATTACATGTAAGATTAAGTCAGCCTCAATGGTTTCTTGTAGCGTGGCACGAAAGGCCGCCACTAAATCATGCGGCAAATCTCGAATAAAGCCAACGGTATCGACTAAGACAATAGATTGCTGATCAGGTAAGTTCACCCGTCGTAAGGTTGGGTCCAGAGTCGCAAATAACTGGTCAGCCGCATAGACTGTTGAGCCAGTAATTTTATTAAAAAGGGTCGATTTACCCGCATTGGTATAGCCCACTAAAGATACGGTAGGAATTTCGGTTTTTTGGCGAAGTTGGCGCCCCTGCTCGCGCTGCTTACTGACTTTTTCTAAGCGTTTATTGATTTGCTTAATACGAACAGAGAGTAAGCGACGGTCAGTCTCTAATTGAGTTTCACCCGGTCCACGCATACCGATACCGCCCTTTTGGCGTTCTAAATGCGTCCAACCGCGCACCAAGCGCGTCGACATATGCTTTAGCTGAGCAAGTTCTACTTGTAATTTACCTTCATGAGATTGTGCACGTTGCGCAAAAATATCGAGAATCAACGCAGTACGATCAAGCACGCGACATTCTATAAAGCCTTCTAAATTTCGTTCTTGTGCGGGAGATAAGGCATGGTCAAAAATAACCACATCTGCTTCAGCCTGAATGACTGCAGTTTTGATTTCTTCAGCTTTACCAGAACCTACAAAAAACCGAGGATCAGGAGAGTAACGGGAGCCGGTAATTAAGGTTGAATCTTGCGCACCAGCAGAGCGAACAAGTTCTTTAAACTCTTGCTCATCTTGTTCAGTTGAAGGGGATTTAGAATTTTTACCAAAGTTGATCTGTACCAATATGGCACGCTCAATCAGGGCTTCACCCTGACTGAGTTTGTCAAATAATTCCAATTAAGACACCGTTTTAGCGTTAGCGGCATCTAACATGAGTTTTTTACTCGTCGTCTTCAATCGTTAACTTTATAGGACGTGCAGGTACAATCGTTGAAATTGCGTGTTTATAAACAAGTTGGCTAACGGTACTACCGAGTAATACAACAAATTGATCGAAAGACTCAACGTGTCCTTGTAATTTAATTCCATTCACTAGATAGATTGCAACGGGGATGCGCTCTTTTCTTAAAGCGTTTAGGAAGGGTTCTTGTAGCATATGCCCTTTTGACATGGTGTACTCCTGATTTATTATTGGGTTATGGTTATTAATATATTATTTGTGAGTTGAGAAAAGACCTCTTGGTCATTTGGGGTAGCAACTCTGCTGCATTCCCTGCAGTGATAGGGATAATAGCAGGTTTAAGCCAAAAGTAAAAAAGCAATTGCTTACTAATTGCCCAGCGGTAGGTTTATCTAGAAATATGACGATTCTTATGATCGACGGCATAAAAAATCAACCTGCGCTTACGGAAACGGCTAAAAAAATGACTAGCTTGCTCTTTCTAAAAATCGTTTCACATCGCTAATGACCCTTTCTATTAGATAATTCTGCGCCCCATATTTAGTAATATTAGGCTCTGAGCGCATCCAAGTCATTTGTCGTTTTGCAAGCTGGCGTGTGGCAATAATCGCTCGTTCTATCATTTCTTCTTTGTCCAGCCTCCCTTCGAGGTAATCCCACACTTGGCGATAACCTACTGCGCGTATCGCGGGTAAATCAGTGCTTAAATCACCGCGTGCGTATAAGGATTTAACCTCATCAATAAAACCTTGTTCTAACATGGTATTAAAACGAATTTTTGCCAAGTCTCTTATCCACTCCCGGCTTTCAGGAATTAAAGCAATCTTAAACAAACGATATGGCAACGCATCTTTGCTAGCCCTTTGATGTAATGCTGTGAGTGTTTTCCCTGTAATTTCATACACCTCCAAAGCACGCTGAATACGTTGCTGATCATTAGGATGGATACGCGCCCCTGACTCTGGGTCAATAGCTACAAGCCGTTGATGTAATACATTCCAACCTTTTTCAGCGGCCTCATCACTCAGTTGTTTACGAATTTCAGGATTGGCGATGGGTAACTCGGCAAGGCCGTTCTCTAAAGCGCGAAAGTACAGCATTGTGCCACCTACCAATACAGGGATTTTTCCTTGTGCAGTGATTTCACGCATCTCTCGCAGTGCATCTTGGCGAAAATCTGCCGCCGAATACGCTTGAGAGGGATCAAGAAAGCTAATTAAACGATGCGGTGCTTGTTCAAGCTCTTGAGGTGTTGGTTTCGCCGTGCCGATATTCATATCTTTATAAACTAAAGCAGAATCCACACTGATAAGCTCAATGGGGAAGTGCTTCATCAGCTTCATGGCTAGACCCGTTTTACCGGATGCCGTCGGGCCTATTATAAAAATTGCGGGGGGCAAGCTCATGGCTAGTCAACTGCTATTGATAAAGCTCTATTACACCGTATTTATGCCACAAAAACTTTATTTTTTTATAATTTAGCCATTTCCGCATATCTCGCCTTGTATTGATCCGCCATAACAGACAGTGAAAAATAGGCTTCGGTATGTTCTTTAGATTTTTCACCAAGCTTTATGCGCAATGATTCTGAGTCGATTAGTTCTTCCAAATGCTGTTGCAGCACCTCTTCGTTTTCACCCACAAAGCCAGTTTCACCGTGCTGAACGACTTCATCATTACCGGGGATCTTTGTAACAACAGCAGGAATACCCGATGCTTGCGCCTCAAGCAATGCAAGTGATAAGCCCTCATAGGCTGAGGTTTGAAAATAAATATCTAATGATGGCACTAAAGCTAATGCATCTTTTCTATCTAGCATACCAGTTACAGTCACGCCTGCTGATTCTAAATTATCGACATCTTCTTTTTCGCCACCGCCAATCCATACAAACTCTACATCATCACGTTTGGCATTTACTTTTCGAACAACATCGGCAAATACCCAAGGTGCTTTTTGTAATGAAATTCTACCGACAACGCCAACTTTCACTTTTTGATTTTTTTTGCTGTAATCTTTTGGTGTCAACTGGGTCGTATCAATACCATTACTGATACGAATCAAACGTTTTGAGTTACCTTTAGTAATGTCTTTTAAAATAATCTCATATTCTTCTTTTCCACAGGCAACAATGGTTCCACCTAGCCAGTAACCTACATGCTCCAAAGCTTTATAAAGCCCTCTTTTTAAAGGTGCTTCTATTAAGGGATAATGAATAGCATGAGAGGTATAAAGCAGACGATTATTTTTTCTTAATACAAATCCTGCTGCGCGCGCTAAAAAGCCGCCTATGGATGAGTGTGTATGGATAATATCAGGTTGTAATCGTTTAAGGTTTTTTATCAATCCAACTAACGCTTTACCATTTTGAACAGGGTCAATACCTCGGCTCATCTGCACATGCACAAGGTCAACCTTATCATCAAACATATCTCGCCAGTTAGGTGGTGTATGTTCACGAATAGAATAAATAACGGTGACTTTATAACCATCATTCACTAGGCGATTAGCCATATCAACCACCCAGACAAATACGCCGTGTTCCATAGGCTCTATTATGTGTACAATATGCATCTTATGATTTCTCTTCTGATTTTAATTTAAATTTATTAAGTATACATTCTTTCATCATTATTGACTGTTCTTGACAAAACTTTGCAGAATTAAATATGCCTAATCGAAAAGACTTTGGTGACCAATAAAGGCGATACATTTTCTCATGTTCTGCCGCATATTGTTCTTTCTTATACGATATCTCAGAAGGCTCATACATGAAGTCAAATCTTTTCCCTTGAGTTACCACATCCCCTATTTCATTACAAATCAGCAAAAACAAAGGCGAGTAACGATTTCCATAGGCACTCTGAAAGCCGCTTTGGTAGTAGTGCCATTGACCTTTATCAGTAAAAACATAGTAAATCGCCAGTGCTTCATCATCTAAATAAAGCGTTCTAATCAACGCTTTACTTTGGGGAGCTAATCGTCTCAATATTTTTTGATGAAACAGGGAAAATTTTTCCGAATCAAAAGCACAATAACCAACTTTATTTCTTATACGTTCACAGTGCATATCTGACAGTAATGATAGTGCTTTTTCAGGAGACTGCTCATCCATCGTTCCTAACACTTTTACAGTCCCATCACGTTCTAAGACACGGCTTTTTTTATCATACATTTTACGCCAGCGGTTACCCATTTGAGACTTATATTCATCAAAAGTCTCCTTAGCTAATATGGAAAAACGTACGCCATCTTGGATTTTCATTGTGGTGACTTTTCTACTTTTTTTAAAGCATTGAAGAATTAAAGCATCTTCTAGCAAGTATTCAAAATCTGCGAAGTCCCACTGTTTTTTATTCTCCACTAAATAGTCAGAAACAGCATCAACCATCACCTCTTCCTTTTCAGGCAATACCATTAAGTCGAGATATTCACTGGTGACATTTTCGTGGCTTTTATTCCCGCTCGCTATAAACTGTAACGTACGACCTTGAATAAAAGACTTCAAGTAATGTGAATGAATATGAAATGGTGCAATACCAATTAGCGTATCATTTTCATAAAGGCATAAGATATATAGCTTTCTTAAGGCATCAGTACAAAATACTTCCCACCAGGTAAACATCCAATCCCAACTAGAAAAAATCGTACACTTTTCAGATTTTTCATACAGCGCATTCCAATCTTTCTCGAGTGACCTAAATCCATCGAATGTGTCGACTTTCACTAATTGATATTGGGGTTTCATTTTAGAAAACCCGTATCAAGAATGACATCAATAACGGTATATTTACTATCAAAGTTCAAAGTATGCAAACCAATCAGTGATTTATCCCAGTCTGGCTTGTGTTTACTTAAAATGACTTCTTTATATTCCTCTTTATTTAGCGTGATAATTTCACACACATTAAGCCCAGCGCCATAAGAACCGGCACAATCTTGCGAAGGACGGTACAAACGACCATCCTCTTTAAATATCTTACCCGCGGGGCGGGCACTCGATGCAAAGGTATTAATCGGGTTTGCAGGATGCGGCGTCCAGTTTTGGCTTAATGGTGAATCGGCATAAAAAACATGCAGCTCTTCTGTCGTTGCGCAATGCTCTGTTTCTGAGACCGTTGCAAATAACCACCAAACACCGTCATGTTCAATAAAGGTTGAGTCGAACGCCCTTATACCATCCATTAAGTTGTATTGAAACTCCCACTCATAGGGAAATGGCTGTGCCTTATAGAGTTGAATGCATTGATAGCCTCCCGTCTCAGGAACCATATACATCTGATCTTCAAATTCAAAAACATTAGGGTATGAAAAATGGTAGGGGCGTTCTAATATTTTAACAACTTCGCCAAAGCTTCCATCCTGATGTATTTCCATACAACTAAGATGACCTAACTCACGTTCAAAGGGGAATACCTCAAAAAACAAATAGTGTTTCTCTTGATACTCGATTAGAAAAGGATCGGCCCAAAATTCACTCGCTGGAGGCATTATTCTTTCAAAACTCTCAAATGCCATATTCGGTGTATTAAGCATTTCATTTTTAGCCAGCATCATGATCCATTGCTCACCTTCGGTGAATCGGTACCATAATCTATGAACGACTCTTGCGGAGAATTTACTAAACAACTTTAATTGCTCACTTATACTTAACGCAGTATCACGTGTATTTTCTAAGTTTAGATAAGAGCGTTTACTCTCTGAACTATTCATATAATGCGAATATTTATGCAGTACATGCGGTAAGAATAAGGATGTTTTATGCAAAATAGTTTCTAAGGTTCTGCAAAGCGATGCTGACTCTAAACTATGTTCAGCCTCATAAAGGATAATATTTTGTTTATTCTCAGCCGTTTCAAGTTGAATCCCTGTATGGATAGCATTACGGTTGCTACTGAATTCCAATAACCCAGTTAACGTTGAATCAATATGTCGAAGCCGACTAAAAAACAGGGATATAACCTGCGTCCCCTCTAACTCATATAAACAAGGTGGTAATGCTTTCTCCGTTAAATTAATAATTAAAAGCTGAGTACTCTCATCGCTAATAAAGTTTCTAGCGATATAAGATTCATCACAAAGACTTTGTTTGGATAGTTTGTATATTGTATGGCTACTGAGGCTTTCTAAGGATTTTCTTTCTTGTAACAAGGTTTGACACCCAGCCAAACGCTTATCTAGTTTATAAGCTAGTTTAACCAGAAGAGGTAGAGAATATCTGCTGCTATTACTAGAGGTATTTTCAAGCACACTAAAATTTACATCTAATGATCGCTGTTGCACTAAAATGGAGGAGATCATTTCATACTGCCACAGGTAGATAGAGTCTGTATTAGTAACAAAGTGTAGTTTTATATTATTGTTATTATTTGTCATTGTTAAAATAGATTATTACTATCTATTCTGGCAGTTTATAGATCACACTAATTGTACAGCTTTTAAGCAGATTTTGTAGTTCTTTCCTGACAGAAGGAAACTCCAGAGAAAATAAACATTTTTTTCATTTCTGCACTAAAATCACAAGGCGCTATTACTTGAATACTTTTCACCTCTAACTGTCGAAGTAAGATACTCAGTGCATTTTTTCGTCTTTCATCAGACTCTATTTCTTTTACCCAGTCTAATGATAAACGAATAAATTCTGGCTTTAAGAATCGGATAATTTTTATTACATTTGACTTAACGGTAAAGTCATTCAACGCGATATTGCACTTCAGTTTTTTTAAAGCTCTCACAAATTCTAACGTGGTTTTCAAATCTTCGACCTGTAACTCTGAGGGTATCATAATGGTCAAGTTTTTAGACCTCACACCTAAAGTCTTTAAGCTTTGAAGCATCCATCGAGTAAAATTTGAATTTGCAATAGAAGCACTCTCCAGAGTAATAAAGTAGTTATTTTTCTGTCCTTTTTTTCTTGATAATAACTGAATTAAACGCGCTACTTTGACCTTATCCCAAAAGATCTTGCGCTTCCCATTCTCATTATTTTTAGGTGATGAAAACAACAAGTCATCAACCCCTTTTTTTTGTGCAACCGGCACTTTCAAAGTAAGCATATAATGAGCTGGGTAAATATCAACCTTATTTAGCTGACTCGCTAAAGACACCAGCTTTTGAGCAGAAAGTCCTACTTCCTGCCTTTTAATAATACCTTTCATTATTAATTCAATATCGGCTTTTTTCTTTTTATTGATTATTTCTTTATTTAGATCGTCAAAAGGATTTTCTCTCGAAGATGCCACTTTAACCGACGGCAATTGAAACCTTTCTTTTCTTAAATCCTTTCTTCTATCGCTCTCTGTAACAGTTCGATTGATTTTATGCACCCATAATTGCCAACATTTTTTACCTTTATAGACAGAGGGTATAGCGTGCACGCTTGCTCTAAACGCACTTTGCTTTAGACCTTTCATCGACAGCAACAAAGTGTGTGAAAGCATATGATGTTTCGCTTGATACTTTAAAAATGCACCAAAAATCCCAGACTCATCTTTAACGATTAGATCTGCAGGTCTTACTTTTTTCAATATTTGAAGCGAGTCAATACCAAAAAGTGCCAAGTATGCAGTATTCGCATAGGCATGAGAATCTGTTGAGATATAAGCAATGGCCTCAGCACTAGAATCAAGTAACCACATATTTCGTTGCTCTGCTGTCACAAGCAGTCTTTTACACTGTTTAAACAGTTGATTTCTTTCAGCCACCTTTACAATATTTTGCAGGTGTAAGGCGCGTACCGCATCGCTACTTTTCACATTTAACTTTGCGAAGTCTACTCCTTTAAATAAACGCTTAAAAGGTATTGATGCTGTTTTTTTGGTCACAATTACGACAATCGTACTAGGAGTATATTGCCGAGTTAAATCTGAAATGAATTTTAAAAGTGGTTTTGCATCATCAGAAACAAAGATAATGCTGAGATTGTTTTTGGCTTTTAATGCGGCTTCAATGTGATTATTATCATTCGCGACATAGGTTAGCTGGATGCTAATACCCAACGAAGCTAGACCTTCGAGTAACTGAGTGAAATTTGTCGACTCACCGACTATCAAGCATTGAAGTTTCTGTTTTTTCATACAGAAACAATACCTTAGCCAGCTATAAATTACAGTAAAGTACCCGACTACCGTGAACAAACAAGGGATGATTGGAGCAACAAAAGCACTTAAACGGAGATACCTAAGGTGACAACGGCATTGATTTCGTTATGCAGAACCTAAGTACTGCTTTAGCACTTTATAATAGTTGCTCTATTTACCCTTGTTTGCATTAAGGTCAATCACATTAGATTCTACATCGACAGTCAATTTTTCCGAAGCCTCTTTCCATGGCGTATAACCATCAACTATTGTCGTAAGTGATTTTTTAATCGCTTCTTTTTCAGCCTTGTTTAAAGTAACTTTCAGTTTATCTAACAAACTCTCAAGCTCGGGCATTGTTAAAAACTCTTCACTCGCTTGCATAATCCGGCTATGCCTTGTCCCTTTAACATTATCGCCAATCAAAAGCTCCTCATAGAGCTTCTCTCCTGGTCTTAAACCACTATATGCC
Organism: Thiotrichaceae bacterium; assembly: GCA_026989335.1. Lineage (GTDB taxonomy): Bacteria > Pseudomonadota > Gammaproteobacteria > Thiotrichales > Thiotrichaceae > Cocleimonas. The sequence goes on along the minus strand of JALSJN010000077.1, from coordinate 24,434 downwards.
AGCTCTATATCGCCGTCTAAATTATGCTCATCACGTAGCTCTAGGCCAGATAAACTAATCATCTTTTTGGCTAAATCAACTATTTTTACTGAATCACCCATATCCAAAACAAATACATTACCGCCTTCTGCCATTGCGCCTGCTTGAATCACAAGCTGTACAGCCTCTGGTATTGACATAAAGTACCGAGTGATATCTTTATGCGTAATGGTAATCGGCCCACCTTCGGCTATTTGTTGTCTAAATTTTGGTACTACAGAGCCTGATGAGCCCAATACATTACCAAAACGCACCATTGAAAACTTGGTATTGCAATTTTTTGTAGCTGCTAAGGCTTGTAAGGTCATTTCAGCAACACGCTTAGAACAACCCATAATATTTGTAGGGCGCACAGCTTTATCGGTAGAAATTAAAATAAAGGTTTCAACTTGGGATTCAAGTGCTTTTCCCGCTAACGCTTTGGTTCCGAAAATATTATTGTTTAAACCTGCAACAGGATTTTCTTCTACAAGTGGTACATGCTTATAAGCCGCAGCATGATAAATTGTTTGCACTTTATTATGCTCAAACACGCCATCAAGTAACTTTCTATCCCCGCACGAACCTAGGATACGTTCTATTTCAACATCAAAATCAAGCTCGCGCATCACATCGCTTAGCTCTTGATCTATTTGATAAAGTGCAAACTCACTCAATTCAACTAATACTAATTTTGTAGGCTTTAATTTAAGAGCTTGACGACAAAGCTCAGAGCCAATAGAACCACCCGCACCCGTAATTAAAACAAGCTTCCCAGTAATATTAGCAGGTAATAACTCTGGGTCAGGGTTTATAGGTTCACGTCCTAATAAGTCATCAATATCAATATCTTTAATATCTGATACGCTTAACTTACCACTGGCAAAGTCACCAATATTGGGGATAATACGAACTTTAATGGGAAAGGGTTCTAAACGTTCAATAATAAATTGACGTTGCATACGGGTAATTTTAGGCATCGCAAGGATAACTTCAGTATCTTCTGCCTCTGCCATCAAAACAGGCGCTACTTTATCAAAAATAGAAACGTTAACACCTTGGACCGTCCAACCTTTTAATGACTGATCATCATCAATAAAACCTTCTACAAAATAGCCAGCTTCGTTACTTAATAATGCCGCTAATTTGGTACCCGCTTCACCCGCACCATAGATATAAACTTTTTTTCTCTCTGTGGTGACTTTAGGCGCACCATAAAGCCACTTTTGTACTTGCAAACGGCTTCCTGCAATCAATGAAAAAGAGCCTAACCAATATAAAAGAACACCGGACTTGGTTAAATCTAACAAGCCCGAAAACTTAACAATAACAGCCCAAACTAACGTTGAAATTAATGTCGATAAAAGAATCGTTGAAATTGTTTGGTTTTTTAAATAGCGTAATACGGCCTTGTAAATACCAAATTTAAAAAATATTGGCAGCGTCACTAGTAGCATAACCGGAAAAACCAGCCACTCGTTTCCAGTGGGTGATAAAAACTGATTTTTACCCAGTGATAAAGCAATCCATAGGACAGCCAGTAATAATATCGAATCAATCAATATTATAATAAGCCGCTTTTGTCTTCGTGATCGCGCTAACAAATACTGTTTTATTTGATTTATCATAGTAAGCCTTATGCAACGATGGCGGAGACTGTTTTTAAGATTAACTTAAAATCTACCCACAGTGATCGTGTCTTCACATACTCCATGCTGTAGCCTAATTTTATAGGCAATACTTTATTTTTATAATCTTCAACCGGGTCTTTAGAGCCGCTAAGCATTTCGTTTTCATTCACAAACTCGATGGATGCGGTATCCGTTATCCCTGGATGCACGGAGAAAATAACTTTTTTAGTCTCCTCTGGATAAAATTCCACATATTCAGGTACTTCAGGTCTAGGCCCAACTAAACTCATATTACCCAGCAACACATTAAGTAGCTGTGGTAACTCATCTAATTTATATTTGCGTAAAAAAGAACCGACGGGCGTGATACGAGTATCATCACCTGTGGTTACTTTGGCGCCAATTTTTTCGGCATCGACAACCATGGTGCGAAACTTTAGTACCTTAAAAAGCTTACCGTCTTTACCGACTCGCGTTTGTTTAAAAAATATTTCACCACCATCTTTAGACTTTATGAGAAAACCCACAACTAAAAAAACAGGTGACAACACGATCAAACCAGGTATCACAAAAATTAAATCAAATAGACGTTTAGCCAACATTACTTTAATACTTCCTTGGAAACTTTCTTTACTGCCTTAATGACATTTTGCACATCGTCATCAGTCATTTTTGGATAAATCGGTAAACTCATGGCGCGATTGAATACATCCAATGCGACAGGGTAGTCTTCTGGCTGATAATTATAACGATCGCGCCAGTAAGGCTGAAGGTGCAAGGGGATAAAATGAACTGATGTGCCGATATTCTCTTGCGCCATGAGCTCTATAAATTTATCACGGTTAACCGTCATTTTACCAAGATCAAGTTGCAATACATATAAATGCCATGCATGTGTATCATCAGGGCGCGCAACATACGGAGTGGTCATCGGTAAGTCAGCAAAGGCTTCATTAAATTGTTGAGCAATCCATTCACGCCGTTGCTGAAAAGCATTCGCTTGCTTTAACTGATGAATGCCGATAGAGGCTGCTACATCCGTCATATTATATTTATAACCAGGCTCAACCACTTCATAAAACCATGACGGTTTATCTGATGTGTAACGATCAAAAACATCACGGTTAATGCCGTGCAAACGCATGGTTTTCATACGATCACGGTATTCTTTATTTTCTGTGGTGATCATGCCACCCTCGCCTGTTGCGATGGTTTTGGTGACGTAAAAACTGTAAACAGTAATATCAGAAATCGAACCAATCGTGGTACCTTTCCAAGTCGTCGGTAAGGCGTGCGCTGCATCTTCAATCACTTTGAGGTCATGCTCTTTGGCAATCGCTAAAATTTCATCCATATCACAGGATTGACCCGCAAAATGTACCGGCATAATCGCTTTGATGTTGTCGTTTTCGGCAATCGCTTGACGTAGTTTTTCAGGGTTCATATTAAACGTATCAGGCTCAATATCGATCAAAATAGGATCAGCACCTAAGTAACGAATCACTTCAGCCGTTGCCGTAAAGGTATAAGTCGTAGTGATTACTTTATCGCCCGCGCCAACGCCTACAGCCTCAAGTGCCAAGTGCAAACCAGAGGTTGCAGAGTTCACCGCTAGTGCGTGTGAAGCACCCACAAATTCGGCAAAGTCATTTTCAAACTGTACCGTTTTTTTACCCGTGGTTAACCAACCAGAGCGTAAGGTATCGACGACTTCTGTAATTTCATCTTCACCAATTAAAGGCAAAGCAAATGGGAGAAAATTATTCAATGGTTTATCATCCTTAATAATAGTAGTAGTAATAGTAAACAGATTAATTTTATCAGTTATCTATCAAGTTCGTTAGTAGGTGAAATTTTATAAAAACTCCCAAACTTCATCAAAAGACTCTACCGAGCCTTCCTCAGCACCCTCGACTTCAAACGCTTCAAAGGAACAATATGAAAAGCTCCCTATTGTATCATCAACCGAAGTAATGCGGACTTGTTGTGACTGGGAATTAACCATGATTATAATTTCATCATCAACATGAAAAATAAAGCCTGGGAAAACAAGGTTGCTTTCATCTCGCGCACCCTCAACCTGAGGCAGTAGGATACCCTCTAAAGGTAACTTCTGGGTAATTTCACGGTTCAATACTTCTACAACTGTAACCGTTGTAGACTGTAGCGATAAAATCTCAACCCCCATACTTAATCCAGCATCATTCAATGCATCTAACCAGCGAATGGACGCAATTTGCCAAGACTCCGATTCATCCTTTTCATCTTTAATAGCAATTAATTCACCCACCCTTGCCGTACTGGATTCATTTTTTATTTGGCTGAAACCATAACCGCCTGTACTGCTATTATTGATATTCCAAGTATGTAGTTTAATGTCGCGTTCTTCGGCCAAGGTATCAACTTCAGACCATGGGCTTGATACTTGATCAGCTGATGTTAATGCCTCATAAATATTATCATCTTCAACATCTTGATTAAGCTGCTCTGAAAAAGATGTCACTTCATTTTCTCTAATGATTTCGAGTACATCGACCATACGAATAACTAATGTTGCCTTCTCTTCGCGGGCGAAACGCTTATAACGACGATTTTTTATTGTTGTAAGCGTATGAACTAATCGTGTTGACACACTGTGTGTCAACATAGGCCATGATTCATGCGTGCCTAGATCCGTAGGACCGCTTAGATGAATAAATTGCTCTAACCTTGAAATGAGTTTTGACAAGTCAAATACACGACTTGTCGGAGAGTTCACTAAATCAGCTATTGGCATTAATGTTGCTGGCTCATCACTATTGAGCAAAGCAATATGCGCATACTTACTTTGGATTGTATCCGCATTAGCAATAATTACACTATCCTGAAGGGTAGCTTTAAAAAACTCTTTTAAACGAATAACCTCACTTTGACGCAACGTGTTTGGCGCTGCTAAAGCGATTAAGTTAATTAGTTTGTAGTACTCTTCTATTGTATCCGCTTCGTTAAAATGTGCATTCTGAGGAATCATTTTCGTATCAAAATTATTTTCACACGCTAATAAATACAGATGGTGAAGGTCATGCCATAACGTTTTCTTCGGCTTTGCGTAGACCTCGTAACCATTCATTAATACTTGGCACATAATGCTCATGGCACGGCCTACAGAAAGCAAAGCTTTCTTTTTAGACAATGATTTTTTCGTTAAAATCTCAAGTGCTGCTAATTGATAAGAGCCTGCGACTTCCATGAGTAACGACTGCTTAAGCTCAAAAATTTTACTGCTTCTTTCTGGTAACGGTAGTGACCGTACAAAAAAGTGCCTATCAAGATTCTCTAGCACCATTTGAATATAGGGCAATAATACTTCGATAGCGTCAATGCGATCTGCAGGTGAGGTAGAATCCCTATTTAGGGTAGAAATACCGACATACAAACGTCGTGTCATCTCACCCATATCAGCCATTGGCAACGTTGCTACCCACGCTTTTGCTTTTGCGGCAGTACGTATATCAATAGAACACATTGGATCTATAGACGTTTGCTCTGTAGTTTTTTTGTTTTTAGAAAATAGCGCGTAAGCCATCGGTTAACCTTTTATTATTATAATTATTGTACTGTTTGTGCTTTAGATTGTAGCACTGCCTTCGTCATTATTCGAGAGGCTGCTTATACCGTTTGCCCGAAACTTCACGAACAAACCGTGGCACTAAATAGCCAGGTAACCTCTCTCTTAATTGTTGTTGAAGCCTTTTTACTTTGTCATTACTTACCTCAAAGTGCGCGGCTCCCTGCACCTTATCTAACTGGTGCAGATAGTACGGTAAGATACCACACTCAAATAAACGCTGGCTTAACAACACTAATTTATCCGCATCATCATTAATATTTTTTAATAACACAGACTGGTTGAGTAAAGTCACACCGATTCTTAAAAGCTTAGTCATGCTAATTTCAAACTCATTATCCAGCTCATTCGCATGATTCGCATGCATCACCATCACGATTTTTATTGTTAATTCAGAGAGCCATTGAATAAAATGAGGGGTCAACCTTTCAGCTAAGAACAGTGGTACACGAGTATGAAAACGCAACGTTGTCACATGTGGAATGTCAGCAAGGTCTTGACACATTGCACGCAAACGAACATCTGATAACATCAGTGGATCACCACCACTTAGGATGACTTCTGTGATAGTTTCATCGCTTTTAATGCCAGCTAAAGTCTGCTGCCACTGGACTTTATCAGGCACTGAATTCACATAAGGAAAATGCCGTCTAAAACAATAACGACAGTGAACTGCACACGCCCCTGTGGTAATTAATAACACTCTGCCATGATATTTTTGCAACACGCCCGAAGAAACTTCTGCATTTAAATCACCCACAGGATCAGATAAAAAACCAAATGCTTTAATACCTTCAGCTTTTAGTGGCAACACCTGTCTTAACAAAGGATCATGCCAATCCCCTTTTTTCATTTTAGCCACATATGACAACGGCACTAATACCTTAAACTGCTCGCTGAGGCTAACTTGATCCAAATATTTTTTTTCATCCAAGTCTAACAGCTTTAATAAATGCTGCGGGTCTCTCACCGCAGATGCTAAGGCTGATTTCCACACCGTATTGTGACGTTCGTGAGAATCATCTTTATCTTGTAGCGCAATACCAGTTATCATAGGCTCATTAACAGTGTTAGTAGATTTAAAAAGGAGTATACAGTGGCAACCTATAATACCAGCGAATTCAAAAGCGGGCTCAAATTTATCATGGACGGTGATCCTTATACCATCGTCGAAAATGAATTTGTAAAGCCCGGTAAAGGTCAAGCGTTTAGCCGTGTACGCATCCGTAATTTAAAAACCAACCGCATGATTGAAAAAACCTTTAAATCGGGCGAAAAAGTAGAAGCAGCTGATGTCATGGAAATTGAAATGGAATACCTCTATGAAGATGGCGAGTTTTGGCATTTTATGGAACCCGATTCATTTGAGCAACATGCCGCTGGCGAAGCAGCTGTTGCCGATGTTAAATTTTGGTTAAAAGCACAAGAGCAATATATTGTTACACTTTGGAACGGCGCACCGCTAAGCATTACACCACCTAACTTTATCGAACTTAAAATTACCGAATGTGACCCCGGAATTCAGGGCAACACCGCGCAGGGTGCAACCAAACCTGCCGTTGTAGAAACGGGCGCACAAATAAAAGTGCCGCTGTTTGTCGAAGAAGGCGAGGTCGTGAAAATTGATACCCGCACAGGTGACTACTTGTCACGCGCCAAAGAAGCTTAAGGAGAACCTGATTAAGTCGATTAGAATTTAGCGCAGAAAAATCTGTCGCTATTTTTTATGAAGTGAGACGTAATAGTTATTCTATTGCGCCGATCTTCGTGGAAAATATCGGCGGATTTGGCAAGCTAAAAATAATTGGACTTGATCAGGAATTCCTTAAGGAGAACCTGATTAACCTAGCTGAATTCTGGCAACGCCAAGTTTTCAAGTTCGAGGCATTGATTTTAAGCATAGTCATTCCAAGGTTCAAATCAATAACGAAGAAATTGGAAACTTGACTAAGCCTCGTAGGGTAAGTCTCAACTAGGTTATTCAGAGATTCCTTAACTTTGTCACAATTTTTTTAAGATCAAGGAAACTATGAGCTGGCAACCGACCACCACGCAGCACACTCGCCAGCTTCGCGCCCAACTATTACACGACATTCGGGCATTTTTTTTTCAAAAAAATGTATTAGAAGTAGAAACCCCCGCCCTTTCTCAAGCCGGCAATACCGATCCCTTTATAGAATCGCTGCAAATAAAACAAGATTCATCAGCACCTCGCTATTTACACACCTCACCCGAATATCCCATGAAGCGACTACTCGCCGATGGTAGCGGCGATATTTATCAAATCTGCAAAGTCTGGCGCGCTGGCGAGTCCGGTCGTCACCATAACCCAGAGTTTACAATGCTCGAATGGTACCGAGTCGGCATTCATTATCAGCAGCTAATCCAAGAAGTTGGTGAACTGCTTTTATCCTTATTAGTCAACGTAGAGCAACAGTCGATAATAGTGACTTATCAAAAGCTCTTTGTAGATGCTTTTAACATCAACCCTCACCAAACTAACCAAAGTGAGTTGGCGAGTTGCGCTCAAAAAAACATCAGCGGTTTAACGACCGGCAATCTCGACCAACAAGCTTTATTAGATGCTTTACTCACCCATTGTATTGAGCCTGGCTTTGATAAAAACGCATTGACCTTTGTCATCGATTACCCCATCAATCAATCTGCACTCGCGCAAATAAGGTCAGATGAAAACCTCAATGTAGCAGAACGCTTTGAGGTTTATCTAGGGACTAGTGAGCTCGGCAACGGCTATCAAGAAGAAGTAAACTACAAGCGCAACATCGAAATACTTGAATCTGAAAATGTACTACGAAAAACCAACAACCAGACAGTAGTTACTCAAGATACAAACTTTTTACAAGCCATGAAAGCGGGCATGCCCGCATCCTCAGGGGTTGCCATTGGCATTGACCGTATCCTAATGATTATTGCCAATGTAGAAAGCATTCAAGAAGTCATCAACTTTCCATGGGAAAATGCTTGATTTTAGTTAAAAGAAACACATATTCATGCCTTAAAGCCTAGTGAGACTATTTTAGTCATGGCATAATGTACGGCTAATCGTAATACACTAAATTATCGGATTCTTAACGGGGAAATACTATGGACTTTTTCATATCAGACGCAATGGCAGCAGGAGAAGCAGCACCACAAGGTGGCGGTTTACAGCTTGTTTTTATGATCGCTTTATTCTTTGGCATCATGTACTTCATGATTATTCGTCCGCAATCTAAAAAAGCCAAAGAACACACAAGCATGCTAGATGCGCTAAGCAAAGGCGATGAAGTGGTTACCACTGGCGGAATTTTAGGTAAAGTGGTGAAAATGGGGGATAACTTTATCGAACTAAAAATCTCAGAGAGCGCCAATGTGAAAGTTCAGCGCCACGCAATCACATCAATTATGCCAAAAGGCACAATGAAAGGCATTTAGTCATTCGGCTTAACAAGCATTTTCTACTCCGTTAAGCCCTCTTTCAGCTTCAATCAATACACTACTAAAACACGGCACTTTTTAAGTCGCTTAAAACAACAAATAGAAAACTGGGTTAATAATAATGAACCGTTATCCTCTCTGGAAATATCTCCTGCTCATTGCGATCACCGTGATTTCACTGGTGTATGCGCTACCAAATCTCTACCCATCCGAGCCTGCTGTACAAGTTACACCTACGGAGAAAACCACGTTACTTGGCGCCGGCACTATTGATACTGTCAAAGCTAAATTATCAAAAGCCTCACTACCACCCAAATCGGTTGAATTGGATATCAATAAGCAAAATGCTGTTTTCCACTTTGACACACCTGACACGCAATTGGCCGCACAAGAAACCATTAGAAAAGCCTTGGGTAATGAGTACAAAACAGCACTCAACTTAGCGCCTACAACGCCCGAATGGCTTTCTTCAATGTCAGCAAAGCCGATGAACTTAGGGCTAGACTTACGTGGTGGTGTTCACTTTTTGATGGAAGTTGATATGTCGGTTGCGATCGCTAAAGCGCTGGACCGTCACAAAGATGAATTTAGAACCCTATTACGCGAAAAGAAACTCCGCTACTTAGGGATTAAGAAATACAGCAAAATACCCAACAGCCTTATCGTGTTATTTAAAAACGAAGACGTTCGTAATAACGCCCAAACGGTATTAAAACGTGAATACCGCACCGATGTCGATTTTACTAAGACTGATACCCCAAAAGGCTTTGGTTTAACAGCCACTTTAACGCCGCTCAATATTAAAAATGCCAAGCGATTTATCTTACAACAAAACATTATTACACTCCGCCGTAAGCTAAACAGTACCGGCCTTAGCGAACCTATTATCCAACAACAAGGTTTAGAGCGTATTATCGTTCAGCTCCCTGGTGTGCAAGACCCTAGCGCCGTAAAAGAAAAACTTAGCGGCACTGCGACCCTTGAATTTCGCATGGTCGATGAAGGTAACGATGCCCAACAAGCACTTGCTAGTGGGCAAATTCCTGTCGGCTCAAAACTCTTTAAAGAGCGCAACGGCAGACCGGTTTTATTAAAACGAAAAATTATCCTCAGCGGAGATCGCATCACTCAAGCATCTGCAGGTTTTGATGAAAACCAAATGCCATCAGTGAATATTTCACTGGATGCATCGGGCGCCAAGCGCTTCTCAAAAATCACCGGTGCTAATATCAAAAAACTAATGGCCGTCGTTTATATTGAAGATAAGTACATCACAAAAAAATTAGATGATGGCACGATTCATAAAAAACGTGTCACCAAAAAAGAAGTCATCAGTATTGCGCAAATCCAATCTCAATTGGATAAACGCTTTATGATTAACGGCTTAGATTCACCACAAGAAGCACACCTACTTGCTGAAGATCTACGCGCAGGTGCCTTGGCCGCTCCTGTTTATATTGTAGAGGAGCGAACTGTTGGCCCAAGCTTGGGTGCTGATAATATTAAAGCAGGTTTTAACTCGGTTATTATAGGCTTTATTTTAGTACTGATTTTTATGGCACTTTATTACAAAGTATTTGGTTTGGTTGCCAATCTGGCGCTGACCTTAAACCTTGTTTTAATCGTCGCTACACTATCATTAATGCAAGCAACCTTAACCTTACCCGGTATAGCAGGTATCGTGCTAACCGTGGGTATGGCGGTAGATGCTAATGTACTAATTTTTGAGCGTATAAAAGAAGAGCTGAAAAATGGCTTAAGCCCACAAGCAGCAATTCATTCCGGTTATGAAAAAGCATTCTCAACCATCGCCGATGCAAATATCACCACCTTAATTGCTGCGATCGTGTTGTTTGGCATGGGCACTGGCCCTATTCAAGGCTTTGCCACCACACTTGCCATTGGTATTGTGTCTTCCATGTTCACCGCCATTTTTGGCACACGTGCCATTATTAATCTGATTTACGGCGGCAAAAAAGTCTCAAAACTGAGCATATAGGGAAATATAAAAATGACTGCAAAAACAACAACAGAAAAACTGATTAACTTTGTTGGTGCACGTAAACCAGCAATGATTTTATCTGCACTCTTAATTATTGCCTCTATCGGCTCCTTAATCGTTAATGGCTTAAATTTAGGCGTAGATTTCACGGGCGGTACCGTCATTGAGATCGGCTACCCTGAAGCAACCGACGTTGAACCCATTCGCAAGAAGCTAGCAGAAGCAAAGTTTGAAGCGCAAGTACAGCATTTTGGTACAGCCAAAGACGTGTTAATTCGTATTACCCCGCCAAAAACCGATAAAACAGAAAAGATCACATCCAATGAAAAAGCTAAAATCGGTGATCAGATTTACGCCATTTTAAAACAAGACAACCCAAATATTGTATTGCGTCGTGTTGAGTTTGTCGGCCCTCAAATTGGCGATGAGTTACGCGATGATGGTGGCGTTGCTATGTTGCTCGCATTAGCAGGCATTCTTATTTACGTGACCTTACGTTTTGAGTTCCGTTTTTCGCTCGGCGCTATCGTGGCGCTATTACATGATGTCATTATCACCATCGGTATTTTCTCCATCTTCCGTATTGAATTTGACCTTACGATTCTTGCCGCAGTGCTCGCCATCATCGGTTACTCACTAAATGACACCATCGTGGTCTTCGACCGAATACGAGAAAACTATTTAAAATTGCGTAAAGCCAGCTCGGAAGAATCTATCAACCTCTCCATCAATCAAACGTTATCGCGTACCATCGTAACGTCATTAACCACACTTTTAGTATTACTTGCTTTGTTTTTTCTAGGTGGCGAAATCATCCACGGCTTCTCAATGGCAATGATTATTGGTGTAATCGTAGGAACCTATTCATCAATCTATGTCGCAAGTAGCTCTTTGATTATGATGGGTGTAACCCGCGAAGCGCTACTACCACCTGAGAAAGAAGGTGCGGATGAGTTGAACGAATTACCTTAGGAACCTCTGATTAAGTCGATTATAATTTAGTCTGCTAAAAAGTAATCTGGACTTGATCAGGAAATCCCCGGAAGCTTATTCAATCACTTCTCAGCTTTAGTGTTTTCAAGGTATCTTCGCGTATCGACATAAACAAGTCTTGATTCGATACGATGGAAATCCCGTAAGATGGAATCATACGGCGAATATTTTGTTGCCATACGGTTGTTTTCAATCGGTCAGCAAAGCACGTTTCAATAATCTCAAGAATAATAGGAACTAACAAAGAAGCACCAGGCGATGCACCCAGCAAAGTCGCCAAACTATTATCACCTGCATAAACCACCTCAGTACCAAACTGGAGTTTCCCACCTCCAGTTTCTGCATCTCGCTTTATAATTTGCACACGCTGACCCGCGACATGCAAAGACCAATCATCATCTATCGCTTGAGGATAATAATTTTTCAGTACTTTTAAGCGCGCCTGAGTGGATTGAAACGTCTCTTTCAGCAAGTAGCGCAACAAGCCTAAGTTTTTCACCCCAACACTCGCTATCGGTATAATATTATTAAAGCGCAACGATCTGAGTAAATCAAATACCGAACCACGCTTTAAAAACTTAGGTGAAAACCCTGCAAAAGGCCCAAACAACAGAGCCGTTTCACCCCCAATAAAACGAGTATCAAGGTGCGGAACTGACATCGGCGGCGCTCCAACAGAAGCTTTACCGTAAACCTTAGCAAGGTGTTGTTTAACAATGAGTGGATTCTTACAGACCAAAAATTGACCACTTACGGGGAACCCTCCATAGCCTTTAGCGTTTTCTATGCCCGACTTTTGCAATAAAGATAATGCCGCACCACCCGCACCAATAAACACAAACTTCGCTTTAATATTACGACATTTTAATTTTTTAGCACTGTGATCTTTTATCTGGATATTCCAATATTTATCAGCTCCTTGGGTTAAACCCACTACCGCTGAGTGTAGTAATAAATTAAATTTTCCCTGCGTCTCTAAATAATTCAGCATGTAACGACTAACCGCCCCAAAATCCACATCTGACCCATGCGCAACCCGAGTCGCTGCTACTTGCTGCGGCTCTCTCCCCTGCATAACTAAAGGCATCCACTCACGTAATACCTCTGGGTTATCACTAAATTCCATTTCTGCAAACATAGGATGATCAATTAATGCTTGGTGTCGTTTGCGCAAAAAGGCAACATTCTTTGCTCCCCAAACAAAGCTGATATGCGGCACCGGATTAATGAAATTGTGTGGCTCAGGTAACACACTCTGCTTGACCAAATAAGACCAGTATTGCAAGCTCACCTCGTAACGCGCATTAATTCCATACGCTTTACGCACATCAACCGAACCATCATCACATTGCGGCGTGTAATTTAGCTCACAATAAGCAGCATGCCCTGTACCGGCATTATTCCAACCATCACTACTTTCTTGCAAAGGTTTTTCTAAGCTTTCAACTATCGTAATGGATAATGATGGATCAAGCTGATTTAGCATTGAGCCCAATGTAGCACTCATCGCACCGGCACCAATTAACACAATATCGACTTCATTTTGATCCATTTAAATGTACACTCCTTTTTGGCCAAATTATGGATTTTTTCACAACAACTCGCTATGCTCTTATTATGGTGTCTTTCCCCCCACTCCCTTACAAAACTAAAATCAGTTTACTGACGCTCATCCCGCTTATTATTGCCATTACAGCCATTGCATTGTTCACCATTAAGCAAACCGAGCAACTAGCCAATACACAAGCAATAGCGTTTGAAGCCGAGCTACTTGCCTCAAAAAAAGCAGAGTTGAAAAATTATCTTGGGCTCGCTTATTCTGCCGTTAAAAGTGCTTATGATAACACCAGTATTGATACAACATACGCTAAGCAAAAAGCCTACAATATCCTTAAAAACATGGAGTTTGGCAAAGACGGATACTTTTTTGTCTACGACTACAATGGCATTAGCATTGTACACCCTCGAAAACCTCAACTTGAAGGTAACAACCTGTTTAATTTTCAAGATGATAATGGGAAATACCTCATTCGTGAACTGATTCACCAGGCAAAAAAAGGGGGCGGCTATACCGCTTACTTATGGGATAAGCCCTCTGGCGGAAAATCTATTGAAAAACTGGGTTACTCAATTGGGCTCGATAAGTGGCAATGGATGATTGGCACCGGACTCTATATAGATGATATTAAAGCAGGCGTCGATAACATCAAATCTAAAGCAAAAAATACGGCCAGCAACACCTTATTACTAACCTCAGTGATTGCTATTGCCGCAACATTGTTAACCGCACTGATTGGTTTTTTAATCAACCTATCTGAAAGCCGACTTGCCAATCAAAAAATGCGCGACCTCACTCATAAAACCGTCAATTTTCAAGAGGATGAGCGTAAACGTGTATCGCGTGAATTGCATGATGGCATCAATCAACTATTAGTGTCAGTGAGCTATAAACTGGATAGTGCGAAACAAAAGTTATTCAAACAGTCACGCACTAAGCAACAAGACATTAGTCATGTGATTGATGATGCGAGTGATATTTTAAGTGAAACTATGCAAGAGGTACGGCGAATCTCACGTGATTTACGCCCAACCTTGCTCGACGATTTAGGCCTAAATGCCGCCATCAATAGTTTGACCAATGATTTTTCAGAGCGCACTCAAATTGAAGTGAATATTTATAATAACTGCCAAAATGAACGACTCCCACAAGGTATTGAAACTGCTTTTTACCGGATCATTCAAGAAGCCATGCGTAATATTGAGAAGCATGCACTCTCTGCCAAGCTGGTTATCCTTAAAATAGAAAAAAAATCTAAGTCAGTGTCGCTCACAATCAGCAATAATGGGCTGGGCTTTGAAAAATCAACCCTTGAAAGTACCAATCCCGATCGTGGTTTAGGGCTGCGCAATATGCAAGATCGCGCTGAGCTACTTGAAGGCAATATGCATGTAAACTCATCACTTGAAAAAGGTACAACCGTTATTGTGAGAATTCCTTTATGACAGATCACGAAATTTCTAAAATCACCATTTTACTGGCAGATGATCACCCTTTAGTGCAAGACGGTATACGCACTCGTTTCGAAGAAGTCGATGATATTGCCGTTATTGGTGTAGCCAACGATGGTAAAGAGTTACTCAAAAGAGCAGAAGAACTGCAGCCAGACATTATCATTGCCGACATCAGCATGCCGCATATCAATGGGCTTGAAGCAACCCGCTTATTATCTGAATCACACCCCCACATTAAAGTGCTGATTCTAACTATGCATGACAACCGAGAGTACATGCAAAATGCGCTGGATTCAGGCGCTCAAGGCTATATCCTAAAAGATCAGCCTGCCCATGAAATGATTGAAGCAGTACGTGAAATATATGGAGGAAAGCAACACTTTTGCTCTCACTTCACCGACAAATTATGCATGGCTGAAAAATCACCCAACACACTCACGAAACGTGAAAAAGTTATCCTTATCGAGTTACTAGATGGCTTGAACAATAAAAAAATCGCTGATAAATTGTCAATTAGTGTACGCACTGTAGAATGCCATCGCGGTAATATTTACCGCAAGCTAGATACACATTCAATCTCAGGGTTAATTCGTTATGCTAAGAAACAAGGAATTCTTTTGTAACAATCACTAGGAGCTTGTCCGAGAACTAAGACCGTAGCAAAAATTACAGAATTATCATAAGTTGTGATTATCGAAAGAGGTGAATAGCACGGCTACTTAACGATTTTGATAAGCTCAAATTATGATGATTGTGGAATTTGCAGTAGGTTTCTAGTTCTCGGACAGGCTCCTAGCACCGATCTACGATGCTTGGCTTTCCAAGTACTCTTCATAAGTTCCCGTGTACTGATTAATACCCGTTGACGTAATTTCAATAATACGTGTCGCTAATGAACTTACAAACTCGCGATCATGGGATACGAAAAATAACGTACCGTCGTAGTTCTCTAATGCCAAGTTAAGAGACTCGATAGATTCCATATCCAAGTGATTGGTTGGCTCATCCATCAATAATATATTATCTTTTTGTAGCATCAGCTTGCCGAATAACATACGCCCCTGCTCGCCACCCGATATAACTTTAACCGACTTTTCACTATCATGTTTTGAGAATAATAAACGTCCAAGCACCGAGCGAATTGCCTGCTCATCATCCTCTTCATTACGCCACTTGTTCATCCAATCATAGAGGCTCTCACCACCTTCAAAGTCATGCGCGTGATCTTGTGCGTAGTAACCGAGTGTGGCATTTTCTGACCATTTTACAAAGCCACTATCGGGTTTTAAATCTTCCGCTAAACAGCGTAGTAAGGTTGTCTTACCCACACCGTTAGGACCAATAATGGCAATACGTTCGCCAACTTCTACCATAAGATCAATATCTTGAAATACCGGTTCATCAAAGCTTTTGCTTAAGCCTTTTACTTCCAAGGCATTACGGAATAATTTCTTTTCTTGCTCAAAGACAATGTAAGGATTCACACGACTGGATGGTTTGATATGTGCAAGCTCTATCTTATCCAACTGCTTTTGGCGTGAAGTCGCTTGTTTTGCTTTTGATGCATTAGCTGAGAATCTGCTTACAAAAGCTTGTAGCTCTGCAATCTTTACTTTTTTCTTGTTATTCTCATTTTGCATTTGCTCACGTGCTTGCGTTGCTGCCGTCATGTATTGATCATAATTACCGGGAAACATACGTAACTCACCGTAATCTAAATCTGCCATATTGGTACAAACACTGTTTAAAAAGTGGCGATCATGCGAAATAATTACCATGGTACTTTTACGCGCGTTTAAGATATTTTCTAACCAACGAATGGTATTAATATCCAAGTTGTTAGTTGGCTCATCCAGCAATAATAAATCAGGGTTTGCAAACAACGCTTGCGCTAATAAAACACGTAGTTTCCAACCAGGAGCAACCGACCCCATCGAACCCCAATGTAAATCTTCTGCAATTTCTAGTCCGAGTAATAACTCACCCGCACGCGCCTCAGCGGTGTAGCCATCCATCTCACCAAATTCAATTTCAAGGTCAGCAACCTTAATACCTTCTTCTTCACTCATTTCTAGCAAAGCATAAATACGATCACGTTCTGCTTTAACTTTCCAAAGTTCTTTGTCACCCATAATCACCGTATCAAGTACGCTATATTCCTCAAAGGCGAATTGATCCTGGCCTAGCACGGCAAACTTAATATCTTGATCAATCGTGACATTCCCCGCCGTTGGGGCAAGCTCACCACTAAGAATTTTCATAAATGTAGACTTACCGCAGCCATTCGCACCGATCAAACCATAACGGTTACCATTGCCAAATTTTACGGAAACATTTTCAAACAGTGGCTTTTCGCCAAACTGCATAGTGATATTAGATGCTGTAATCAAAACGAGATACCTGTGTAATTATGTGACAGGCATAAAAAATGCACAGTCTTTAAAAAGAACTGTGCATTATATGGCTCTGTGCTTGCTAATCAAGCATAGCCGACCTTTATTTCATCAATAAAGCTAAATCATCACTGTGTAAGTCAATATCATTTGATGCTTGTCGAACTGCTCCACGACCACCAAGGCGTGCTTTAATTGCTTGCCCAAGCTGATGTACCGCCATTGCATAATGCGTACTGTGGTTGTAGCGAGTGATTACGTAGAAGTTATGACCACCTAACCAAAGCTCATCACCGCCGTAAGTGCTGAGTTTTAACAAACTGGCTTTGCCTGAGATATTACCTAAGTTTCTAGCTGATACGCCTTTGCTTTTTAAGCGCGATAAACTATGGCTACTTTTGAAACCTGTTTTTAATGTTTTGTAACGTGAGCTGCTTGAGTTTGCACGAACCGCAACGGTTCCACCAGTGCGCCAGCCGTGCTTTTTAAAGTAGTTGGCAACACTCCCGATGGCATCGTGTGGCGTCCATAAATTTACTGTGCCACTGCGATCATGGTCAACAGCGTAACGTTTAATGTTACTAGGCATAAATTGGCATAAGCCTAATGCGCCCGCGTAAGATGCCATTGGGCGTAAGGGATCAAGCCCCTCTTTGCGTGACATAACTAAGAATGCTTCTAACTCACTTTGAAAATATTTTCCGCGACGTGCATTTTCAAAACCCATTGCTGAGAGTGCATCAATAGCTCTGTTTTTACCGACATTTTCACCGTAACGCGTTTCTACACCAATAATGCCGAGTATGTATTCTTTTGGAACCCCGTATTTATCTTCCGCACGTTGTAATGCGACGCGGTTAGCACGTGCAAAGGCCAAGCCTTTGTTAATAGTTCTTGGGGTTAAAAAATTCCCACGGTAACGTGTCCAACGGCCTTTACGAGGCTTTTTATTAACACGCCTTTTGGGATGACCATCCGCATACGCCATACGCGCAAGAAACGGTGTTGATTTCGTATTTGAGAATAAGTAGTTTAAGTAACCACGATCAAAACCATGTTTTGCAGACATCATATTAATAAATGCCCGTGTTTGTGGGTTGCCCGCATAATCACCCTGTAACGAGGCATAGCGTGCTTTACTTACTGGGGCGCGGTAATGATTTTGTCTTTGGCGTGGCTGTTGGCGCTGCTGTCTCGCTCTTTGGCGTGCAACAACTTTACGATTATGCGCACGTGGACGAGCTTCTTGCCTGCTTTTCACAGCTGCACGTCTAACAACGCGCCTTTTTTGAATAACTTTTCTTTGAGCAACTACCTTTATAGGCGAACGCTTTTCAATAACAAGCTTTTCTGTTTTTACTACAACCTTAGGAGTTATTAGCTTGTTAGGTTTTGCAGATACATTAGCACGATATTTTACCGTTGGTTTTGTCTTTGCTTCAGCAGGCTCGTTCTGCCTTTGGCTACATGCAGCAAGCCCTACACTAAATGCTATTAGACATGCACTTTTTAGAATTATTCTTTTATTCATTATATTGCTTACCCTTTTATCAATCCTTGAAAGATAGACTTAACTATCACATGACAAGCATTCTACAGACTAAATCTAAATGTAAGCTGAATAGAATCTATTTATTATCAAATATGCCCCAATCAGAAAAATCGGCCATTTTTCCCGCCTCTTCTGCAATAGGCGGGAATTGATTAGCGATAGCATCCGAGACGGTTACAGGGTCTGGCATACTAATATAAGGAAAACGCCAACCGCCTGGCATAGTACCTAATTTTCTTGGCCCACTCATTACCGTATCCCAAGCTTCATCCGTAAAATCTGTATAAAAATCAGGCCAAATATTTCGCTCAGTCCCCCATGCTTTTTTACGCTTTTTATTGTTAGAAGGGAAAAACGGCATCGACATATTATTGTTATTGCTACCAAACATATTTTTCATCGGGTTTTTAGGCATCATGCCATTACCGTTTGAAAAAGGCATACTGTTGTTTGAGAAGGGGTTAAAACCATTATTCTGATTACCAAAAGGCATCATATTATTAGAAAAAGGAAACGTGTTGTTATTACCTTTTGGGTAATTATTTCTCATCGATAGGGGCACGGGAATGGGGTGTTGATTAAAACGATTAGCCTGAGGATAACCCGGCGCCATCAGTCGAGAAGTTTGTGGATTAATGCGGCGCTGGTTATAAGGAATAGCGGGTATTCTTCTTTGAGGCATGGTTCTTTGATTCGCGCTTGGTAGCCTCCTAGAGATTGGAGCCCTTGGCATCGCCTTCATTCCAGTAGAGTAAGGCATTTGTTGTTGAGGTAACTTTGGAAACACTCGAGAATCAAACACATTGGCAGGCGGAAACTGGTTAGTATTGCTCTCTGCATTCACTACAGAAGCGGAAATCGGTGATAACACCAAAAGCAGAGCAAGTGAGTTTTTAAATTTCATATTTGAACCTCTATCAATATCTACGTTAAAAGTATATTAGCATATGCTGATATTCCTGTCAGTTTTCTTTAAGCTAAATCTTATCGCTTACTAATCAGGTAGGTAATTCTTAATAATTTCATATATCTCAGGGCGCTCCTCTTGCATTTCAGCCCTATCCAAGCCTTCTAATGAATGCGGGTACTTTAGCCAATCTGCCGTTTTATGCACCACAAAATCAGGCTCACGATCAATTTGATTTCGAGCGGGTTTATAATACGGCACAGCAATGCGTATATCTTCTGGTGTGTTCAACCGCAACTTTTCATTCAGCTGATTAATAATCGCTTCAACTGAGCGTCCTGTATCAAACACATCATCTACAATTAACAAGCGATCTGAGTATTGCATCGTCTTAATTAAATAATCCAACCCCGATACCTTAACTTCTCGCGACTGATTATCTATCCCTGAATATGAGGAAGTACGAATGGCAATATGGTCAGATTGAATCCCATGAAACTGTAAGTACTCTTGCACCGCAATCCCAATAGGTGCGCCACCTCGCCAAACAGCGATAATAAAGGTCGGCTCAAAACCACTTTTTAAAACTTGCTGCGCCAACTTAAAAGAATCTTCCAATAAACCTTGTGCTGTTAGATAGACTTTACACATGATAAGAGTATATTCATATTTTCTGATAATGTTAGAAATTAAATGAAAAAGAAATTTCTTGATGAAGAAACACTCATTTTAGACGCTTTCAAACTCGGTGTGAGTATTTTTGAAAGTGGTTTTAAACCCACCTTTATTGTCGGCTTATGGAGAGGTGGCAGTGCTGTGGGCATATACGTTCAAGAATCCTTACAAACCCTCGGCATCCAAACCAACCACCTATCCTTACGCACATCCTATCGCGGCGAACCTTCTTATCAAGAAAATATTGTATCCGCTGATGCCGAATTACGCGTGCATGGTACGCAATACTTACTAGAAAACCTCAATGCCGATGATTCACTACTCATCGTAGATGATGTTTTTAGTACAGGCAAAAATATAGATGCGATTATACAAAGGCTAGAAAATAGACTAAAAAGGAATATGCCTAAAAAAGTAAAAGTAGCAACCTTATGG
Source organism: Thiotrichaceae bacterium (assembly GCA_026989335.1). Lineage (GTDB taxonomy): Bacteria > Pseudomonadota > Gammaproteobacteria > Thiotrichales > Thiotrichaceae > Cocleimonas. The sequence continues at coordinate 3,771 of JALSJN010000077.1, read as the reverse complement.
CAAAGGCCTTCTTATAAGAGCGTAGCGTTTTCTCCCGACTATTGCTTACATGAAACTGAAGATTGGCTAGTGTTTCCCTATGAAATAAATGGTCTATCTCTTGAGGAAATTAAACAAAATAAGCGTTTTTTGCTTCCCTACTTAGAACCACAGCTCATTAATAATCCGTCAGGCATTAATAAACTATCAAGCCACTATTAATGCTTCACTTGAGCAACTGAAGTGGGTCTTACCTTAGATAAATAAGGCTCAGGATTTACCGCTTTACCATTAAAGCGAACTTCAAGATGCAAATGAGGACCGGTTGAACGCCCCGTAGTACCCACCACGCCAATAATCTCAGTCCCATCTAATTCACGTCCCACATCAATTAAACTCATATCAAGATGCGCATAACGACTAATTACCGTACTCCCGTGTTGCACTTCTACAACATTACCAAAGCCGTTCTTATAACCAGAAAATATAACTTTACCTTTTCCTAAAGCATAAACAAATGTACCACTTCGAGCAGCTATATCTAAACCATTATGTATGCGACTTTTCCCATGAATAGGATCTTTTCGAAGCCCAAATCGAGATGAAACATAACCCGTTTTAACAGGAAAGTTACTGATATTGATTGCACGTTGTTGTATTGAGCTATCTACATGCAAATGGCGCGTTAGTGGTATTTTATTAAAACTCTGCCTCAAGGCGAGTACTTTAGTTTGTAACTGTTGAGAGTATTCTGACTTTTGTATAGTTATGCTATTAATAGCAGGTTTAAGTATTAATTTTTGCGAAGCAACGTAAGTAGCGGAAAAAACAAATAATGTAACAAATCCGAAAATAGTCGCTGTTAAGGTAGCTTTAGGGGACATAAATACACCTCAGCTTATGGCTGATTATTAGGGGTGAGGGGATTGTACAGATGAGGGCAACATTATCAAGCGGGTTAATTAAGGAAAGGCTAATATGCTTAAAAATTGCTTTCTAAAGCGCCCTAGGCGCTAAAAAGTACATCGCTGCACCCTCTGAAAGGAAGTGCCGATGTTCGTTGTAGCAAGGGATGTTGGTTTTTCTGCGAGGTGAATTCTGACCACGGTATTGCGTGAGATAATTGAATAAGAGGATCACTAGAATCCAACTGTAATAATTACTACCCTCTTCTCTCCCCTTCTTAGCTCTTTTCTTATTTTCATATATATATTTATTTTATGAAAATCACCCCCAATCCAACGCCCCACCAGTCTGATACTCAGTAACTCTCGTTTCAAAGAAATTCTTCTCTTTTTTCATGTTCGCCTGCTCATCCAACCAAGGTGTGCGGTTTTGTGCGTTCGGGTATGGCTCTTCTAGGCCTAGCTGTCTTGCACGACGATTGGCGATAAAGCGATACTGTTCGATGTGGTCTTCTGCGGTGTAGCCTAGAATTGGGCTTTTGAGGATGTAGTGTGCGTAGTCGATTTCTGCTTTTTCTGACTCGTCCCACATATCGCGGATGGCTTTCGGGTCTAGCGTTACATCGTTTTCTAGCATAATTTGTTTTACTACGCGGATGCCGAATGATGCGTGCATGACTTCGTCGCGCATGATGTATTGTAGTTGCTCGGCGGTGCCTTTCATTAAGCCTCGGCGTTGTAGTGAGAAGATAGGAGTGAAGCCGTTATAGAACCATGTGCCTTCGAAGATGGCGGCGAAAAATATATATGCCATGACAAATTCAGTGAGATTTTTAGGGTCGCGCAAATCCATATCTGAGCGCATAACTGAATCTAAGCGTTTATTGGCGAGTTTGATTTTTCCGTGTATTGCTGGCACAACACGGTAGCGATTGTAGATTTCGCCTTGATCTAGTCCGATGGTTTCGATGCAGTGCTGATAGGTCCATGTGTGGAGTGCTTCTTCATACACTTGGCGAGCTTGGTAGATTTGTAGCTCAGGCGCGGTCATTTTTTCCATGACGGCTAAACCGATATTGCGCATGGCTAAAATATCAGAGGTTGTTAAGTAAGCAAGTACGTTTTCGTACACGTGCTTTTCGCTGTCGCTTAACTTGTGCTGATAGTCTTGAATGTCTTGTGACATATTAATATCGAGCGGTGTCCAATGATTTTTATTGGCATTAAGAAAGTACTCCCACGCCCATGGGTATTTGAATGGCGCGAGCTGGTTTACGTCTGCCTCACCATTGATAACGCGCTTGTCGCTCGCTTTAACTGGCGCAATCCCATGAATCGCTTCTGCTAGATCACGCTCAATCCCTTCAACGGCATCTTTTGCAAGCTTTGCATCGGCATCATCAGCTGGAGCTTTCACCTCGGGCAGCGTTACACCAGTATCATCAAATGACATATCACCTATCACATCACTGCTTGCGTAAGATGCTGCTAAGGTTTGAGGCTCGTCATTCACCATGGGAGCACTCGGAGGAATTGGCGCTGTAGTTGATTTGTTAGCTGGCTGTACTTGTTCGAGTGGGTTGTCCCAATTGAGCATGATATGTTCTCCGTTTTTGACGCGTGCTATTCATTCGCACTTTTGCCGCCCTTGTTGTTGTCTTTTTTATAGATCGGATTGTCTTTTTTATTTGAGCCATTCCGCATCCTTCCTTGGTTTTTTCTAAAAAATTTATAGTTGTACTAATCCATCTGGTGCTTGTATTTGCGTTGAGAGCAAGGCGCGAGTTATCCGAAAATCAGGGAGCGTACTAAAGTACGTGACTCGATTTTTGAATAGCTCGCAACGCAGCTATCGACGTAAAGACAGTATCAGATTATTGGCAGGCGTCGCAATCTGGATCTAAAATTGAACACGCCGCTGGCGCTGCAGACCCCACCGGAGTCGTCACTGGCGCCTCAGGAATATTCTCACTAGAATTACTGATATTGCTCGAACTCTCCTGCGACTTCTCCATCGCCGTGGCGCCCATAGAGCGAAGGTAGTAGGTTGTTTTCAAGCCACGCACCCAAGCTAGTTTATACAAGTTATCAAGCTTAGTGCCTGATGGCTCTTTCATGTATAAATTAAGCGACTGACCTTGATCAATCCATTTTTGACGACGACTGCCGGCTTCAATCAACCAGCGAGAATCAACTTCAAATGCGGTCGCATATTTGGCTTTCATGTCATCGGGTACACGGTCGATTTCTTGCACGCTGCCGTCGAAGTATTTAAGATCGTTAATCATCACTTCATCCCACAGGCCGTGCTCGTGTAGCTCGTTAACAAGGTATGGATTTACTACGGTGAATTCACCCGATAAATTCGATTTCACAAACATATTTTGGTAGGTCGGCTCAATCGATTGACTCACGCCACAGATGTTTGAAATGGTTGCGGTAGGCGCAATCGCCATGGTGTTTGAGTTTCGCATGCCGACTTTGGCGATTTGCTTGCGCAGGCCATCCCAATCTAAGGTGGTGGTTTTATCAACTTGGTAGTACTGTTCGCCACGTTGCGCTTCCATCAGCTTGATAGAATCAATCGGCAACACACCCTGTGACCATAGCGAGCCTTCGTAACTTGGGTAAGTACCGCGCTCTTCGGCTAGATCAGAGGATGTTTTAATCGCGAAATAAGAAACGGCTTCCATACTTTTATCGGCAAACTCAACTGCTTCCATTGATGCGTAAGGAATATCTTGCTTGTAAAGCGCATCCTGGAAACCCATTACACCCATGCCGACGGGGCGATGCTGCATATTTGAATTACGCGCTTGCGGCACGCTGTAGTAATTGTACTCAATGACATTATCAAGCATGCGCATCGCAGTGGTGACGGTTTGCT
>JALSJN010000076.1 GCA_026989335.1 Thiotrichaceae bacterium | reverse complement strand
CAATCTTTTCCGACTCTGCGGATATCACTTATGTTTAGATTTACGTTATCTGCCATGCTATCTAGCCCGCTAAAATTTAATAAACTTCGGGCATCGCCACCCATTAATTTAGGTGCCATGTAAATGATTATTTCATCCACAAGTTGTGCTTGAATTAATGCGCCACAGAGTGTTGCACCGGCTTCAACGTGGACTTCATTTATTTCTCTTTTTGCTAAAGTCTGCAAAACTTGTTTTAAAGGCAGATTATTATCCTCAGTTTTTTCAAAATTCAGAACTTCTGCCCCCTGTGAATAAAATGCTTTCTTTAATCGTTCATCTTGGCTACTTGTACAGATAATTGTGTGACCCGTTACGCCTAATAATTTTGCATCTAAGGGGGTTTTTAAGTGAGTGTCTAGGATGATTTTTGCTGGCTGTCTTACGGATTCGTTGCTAGTTACCTCTAAATCAGTCTTGTTAATGGTGTTGTTATAAATAACACCTAAATCTTTGGCACTTAAACGCACATTCAGTGAAGGATCATCCGCCAATACCGTGCCGCTGCCGGTTAAAATCGCATCGGATTTAGCGCGCATAAACTGGACATCACGACGTGCAGCTTCTCCCGTTATCCACTGACTTTCACCCGATGCCATCGCCGTTTTACCATCAAGACTCATGGCTAGTTTAACCCGCACCCAAGGCAAACCTTGTTCCATACGCTTGATAAAACCGCAGTTAAGCGCCCTTGCCTGTTCTTCTAACAGCCCCACCTCAACAGCTATACCCGCTTCTTTTAATTGGACGATACCTCGACCTGCAACTTTTGGATTAGGGTCTTGCATGGCGATCACAACACGCGCCACATCAGCTTCTATTAATGCATTAGCGCAAGGCGGTGTTTTACCTGTGTGAGAGCAAGGCTCTAGGGTGACATAAGCTGTCGCACCATGTGCTGTGAGTTGTTTAGATTGTAGTTGTCCTAAAGCGTTAATTTCTGCATGAGGCTCACCCGCGCGTTGGTGATAGCCTTCACCAATAATTTGCTTGTCTTTAACAATAACGCAACCTACCCGTGGGTTTGGGTGTGTAGTGTACTGGCCTTTCTTTGCCAGCTGAATGGCAAGTGCCATGTGTTGATAATCAACACTTTGAAAACCTGAATCGTGCAAACTATCGTCAATCACTACTCTGAACCTGGTATTTTAATTTGACGTTTTTTAAGCTCAGGACTCGGGCTTTTTTCCAAGCCTTCTATCTCTTCGATAAACTCACCAATATCATTAAAATTACGATACACCGAGGCAAAACGAATAAAGGCGACATCATCAAGTTTGCGTAATTCTTCCATTACATATTCGCCAATTTGGCTGGATTTCACTTCACTTTTATCGCTATGTAAAATCAGTTTTTGAATATGCAAAACAGCGCCATCAATAGCTTTGGCATCCACTGGACGTTTTTGTGTCGCACGCATCAAACCTGCGCGTAACTTATGTTCATCAAAAGCTTGTTTTTCACCCGTAGATTTAACTACAGGAGGCATATTAAAAGTTGCGACCTCATAAGTGCTAAAGCGCTCTTTACATTTTGTTGATAGACATTCGCGCCGACGACGCACTTGATCGCCGTCATTGGCTAACCGAGAATCGACTACGCGAGTATCATCATTTCCACAAAAGGGACAATGCATTTTAGCCTCAAATTATTTATATACAGGAAGCCTTGCACAAATCTCAGAAACTTTTGCACGGGTGCTATCAATAACCGCATCAACTGCTGCACTGTCATCAGCGTTCATCGCTAATGAATCCATGATGTCGCACATCCAACCTGCTAGTTCTACGCTGTCTGCTTCTGTAAACCCGCGGGTGGTAATCGCCGGTGAACCGACACGAATTCCACTGGTTACAAACGGTGACTGCGGGTCATTAGGCACGGCATTCATGTTCACGGTGATATGGGCTTGCCCAAGCGCGGCATCCGCTGCTTTACCGGTTAAGCCTTTATCAACCAAATCCACTAAGAATAAGTGATTGTCTGTACCACCAGAAACAATATTGTAGCCACGCTCAATAAAGGCATTTGCCATGGCACGTGCGTTCGTCACCACTTGCTTCTGATAGGTTTTATACTCAGGCTCCATTGCCTCTTTAAAGGATACCGCTTTGGCTGCAATCACGTGCATTAAAGGGCCACCTTGGGTACCAGGAAAAACCACTGAGTTTAGCTTTTTCTCAATCTCAGGATTAGCTTTCGCAAGAATGATACCGCCACGAGGGCCACGTAAGGTTTTGTGCGTCGTTGAGGTCGTCACATCAGCAATTGCAACCGGTGATGGGTATTCACCCGCAGCAATCAAGCCCGCAACATGTGCCATATCAACAAATAAATATGCCCCAACACTATCTGCGATATCACGAAAACGTTGCCAATCAACCACACGAGAATAAGCAGAGAAACCTGCTACAATCATTTTAGGTTGATGCTCTTTGGCTAAGGCTTCAACTTGGTCATAGTCGATCTCACCTGTTTCAGCTTTTAACCCATACTGCACCGCATTATAAATTTTACCTGAAAAGCTTACATGCGAACCATGCGTTAAGTGGCCACCATCAGCTAAAGCCATCCCTAAAACTGTATCACCCGGTTGGAGTAAAGCCATATAAACTGCGATGTTAGCGGATGATCCCGAATGCGGCTGCACATTTGCGTAATCTGCACTAAATAGTTCTTTAACACGATCAATCGCTAATTGCTCCGCTATATCAACAAATTCGCAACCACCGTAATAACGTTTTGAAGGGTAGCCTTCTGCATATTTGTTGGTAAGTACAGAACCTTGTGCTTCCATTACTCGTGGACTGGTGTAATTCTCAGAAGCGATTAGCTCAATATGATCTTCTTGACGTTGTACTTCTTTTTGAATCGCACTGGCTAACTCATCATCGTAACCAGTTAATTGCATATCTTTTGTAAACATAGGGGGCTCCTGAAAGTAATATGATTAACAAAGATACTACCGAATTTAGTACAAGATTACACCCATTAGATGCTTTAAATTCAACTATTCACAATCCTCCTTCCTGACCCGCTTTTTCCCAGTGATCATCGCTTTAACAAGGTTTTCCTCTTGTAATAAAGAGCTAAAAATAACACCCGCTATATGTGTGAGTACGAGTAGCAGTATTAAAGTGGTAAACACTTCATGAATCTCTTCTAACCAGTCACCTGAGAGAGAGGCTATAAACGTTGTAGCTAATGGCCCTTCACCATCTGTAGCGATAATTGCCATTCCTGAAATTACTGTAATGACCAAGCTAATTAATAAGGTGATTACCATTAAACCACCAGCAGGATTATGACCAAGGTAGTGTTTAGCATCACCGGAGAGTTCTTCTTTAAAGTATTGTAATGCTTTTTTAGGCGTTACGACAAAGTCGGAAAAACGCGCGTACTGAGTACCGATAAATCCCCATAAAATTCTTACAAAAACCAAGGTGATAATGGTATAGCCTGCATATGAATGAATCGTTAGCCACTCATCTTCACCCCCTGAAATATAAGCAATGCTGAAAAATAGCACCAGTGACCAATGAAAAAAACGGACGAAAATATCCCAAACTTTTATATCAACCATGACTTCCTTTTGTTATTAAACTCTTAGCGCATGATTATACTTGTTATTAACAATTTCCTAAACAAAACAGTGAGGTAAATACCTCACTGTTTGATAGAACTTTAGGCAAATGTATCGCTGAATAAGTTACTACTCCAACCGAACATTTCTCTGTAGTGCTTTCTAGAAGGTGGCCCCGCAGCAAAACTTGGATTAACTTTAATCCATGCTTTCGTTGAGTCACTGTAACTGTAAGTACCAGTAAGCCAAGTCGCTTCTGTTGCTGATACAGGACTGTAACACGCCGAATTAATCTTTTGTGCTGAATTATTTGGCTTGCCATGCAATGAGTTAAGAATCGCTTCTGCACAGACTTTCGCTTCCGAGTTCGCGATATGACCCGCTTTAGGAACCCCAGTTGCTTGTGCATCACCAATAATATGGATATCTGAAACTTGCGATGATTCGAAAGTTCTTGCATTAACGGGCGCCCAATCACCACTTAGTAAACCTGCTGCTGATAACAGTGCACTTGCACCTGCTTTATGTGCAGGAATCACATTCAACACTTCCGCGGTGTAACTTGCTCGAGGAGCGCCACTAACAGACACTGTTTTAGTATCACTATTAACAGCGGTTACTTTCACATTACTGTGATATTCAACACCGTATTGCGAGAAACGCGCTCCAAAGCTCTCTTTTTCAACCACGATATCAGGGTTTGCATCAAGTACGATTACCTTAGCATTAGGCTTATTTCTATTCAGCCAATCGGCAACCACGCAAGCTCTTTCATAAGGCCCAGGAGGACAACGAAATGGCGACGGCGGAATGGTCATTACAAAATGCCCATTACTTGGCATAGTTTCAATTTGTCTGCGTAGGTCTGTTACCTGCGCCCCACCCTGCCATGCATGAGGCACCTTATTCACATCGTATGTATTGGTATATTTAAAATCAACACCCGGTGCAACGATTAAGCGGTCATACGTTAATGTTGAACCATCATCCAACGTTATGCGCTTTTCTGTAGGATCAATTGAACTGATTTTATTCGCCTTGTGCGTTACTTTATATTGCCCTGTCAAGGTATCGTAGTTCATACCTAACTTAGCAGGTGAAATGCTATCATTTAATATTAAGTTACTTAAGATTGGCGTGTGATAGGTTGTTTTTGGCTCGACCAGTGTGACATCAACAGATGCGCCGCCCCACAGTTTTAAATACTTTGCAGCAGTTGCTCCTGCAAAACCGCCTCCCATTACAACAACTTTAAAAGGCTGTGCGGCACGTGCCATTGACAATGACCCAAGCCCCCAAGCTGATGCAATACCTACGCTCGTCCATTTAATAAAGTGGCGGCGATTCATTGGTGAATTTTTCATGATTACTCTCCTAAAAATTATATTCGTATTATCGTGTAGTTAGTAATGGCTCTTTTATTTCCTACCGTACTTACTCACAATTTGTCTCATGTAGTTAGATATGCTACGAGCTTCGGCTGCTGTATAACCTTTAGCCTGTGCTTTCATAATATGGTCATTTCTCTCTCTACTCATTTCTGCCATTTCTTCGACTATTTCATCCTGTTCTTCGCTTAGACTGTCAATACGACCTACGCTATAACCATTCGTACCATGACATTGCGCACACTGCGCTGTTAACTGACGTCCACCCGTAGCATCCGCTACATAGGTTGTCGGTAAAGTAAATTTCTTTGCTGTACGTACTGTTAAGTTTTGATCATCACCACGTTTATCATCATCATCATGATCATCATCGTCTTCGTCTTTTATACCGTCGTTGTCATCGTCGTCATCGTCATCGTCTTTGATGCCATCGTCATCATCATCATCGTCATATTTATCCTTTATACCGTCATTGTCATCATCGACATCATTTTTATTTTTGATGCCATCACCATCTAAATCATCATCTGGCACACCATCATTATCATGGTCGTTATCATCAATATCTTTGATACCATCGCCATCATCATCGTCGTCATCATGGTTAGGAACACCATCACCATCATCATCTTCATAGACATTCGGGATGCCATCATTGTCTTTATCTAACGGATCATTGGCTTTCACCACTACCGTCAAAGTGCCATCATCGACCGTAACTTCTTTGGGCTTATCTTCAACACCGTCATCATTATCATCTGCTTTCATATCCGCTCTTGTCATGCTTAAATCAACATGACCAACGTCTACAGAGTCTGCAGAGCTTTTGACGGCAATGCTTGCTTTACCATCTACATCGATAAACTTGATGGGAGTAATCACTTTATTTTCAGCGTCATCTTCATTGGTAATCATTACTATTCGACAGGCTAGTGTCGTTGGTAACTTAATTTCAAACGGATGTTCTGCCGTTCCATTTTTAGTGGAAGTTACGGAGTAAGTGCTACCGTCATCACAATAGGCCTCTATTAATGTGCCAGGAACAGTACCTTTTAAGGTGTAACTACTTGTACCAGTTTGGGGATTTGTGGAGCTACCGCCACAGGCGCTTGCCAATAATGCACTTGAAATGACACTGGCTAATGTGCTCTTCTTCATAATATGTTTCCTCGTCAGTAATATTTAGTTCATCTTGTGTAATTATTTTTAATATATAACAACACCTTGATAGACATCTTATAAGTAATTTAATTCAAAAAATATTGGGTAAATGTCTGATTTTAGGGGTATACGAGCCAAATTCTTCATATTTTAGTACATATGTACTATGCATTTTTGATAGATGTTATTTAATTTGTATCATTAAAGGGTGTTTGATATGCTCGCACTGAAATTGAACTTCTCTGATCAACGGTTATCCTTAATAGCAACCATATATAAAAATTATTGAGCACCTCAAATTTAGAGGAATAATTTTAAAAATAAGCTTTTCTTAAATAATCATTTCTCAAATATTAGGAACACTATGAAGCATCTCCGAACTAAAGATTACCCCATAATCATCATGTTATTACTGGTGATCATTATTAACACCTCAGACTTTATAAAAGATATTCACGAAGGCGACGATATACTCCATATTGGACTAGAAGTCATGACCGTTTTCTTATCGCTCTGGGGTTTATTTATCCTTCTTAAGATGATTAAAAGCAGGGTTAGCGAAGTATCTGAACTCAATGACAAGGTAGAACAAGCAGAGGAGGATCTTGATCTATCACACACGAAACTAAAAGAAATTGGCAAAGAATATAGCCGCTACATTCAAAAACAATTTGATGCGTGGCAGCTAACACCAAGTGAAAAGGAAGTCGCCTTAGTTATCTTAAAAGGGCTCAGTTTTAAAGAAATGGCAGAAGTAAGAGCCACTAAAGAGAAAACAATAAGACAGCAAGCTTCAGCCATTTATAAAAAAGCAGGGGTAACGGGTAGGCATGAGTTTTCTGCATGGTTCTTCGAAGATATGCTTGTTTAAAACGAAGGAATCAACGATCTTACAGCTTTACACACTCACTGATTAACGTTGGTCCTTCATAAATTAAACCCGTATAGACTTGAACTAAGGATGCACCCGCGTCTAACTTATCTTGCGCATCTTTTGCTGATGCTATACCACCTACGCCGATAATTGGAACTCGGTCTTTTAAATGTGTATGGAAACGCCGAATGACCTCTGTTGACATGGTTTTTACAGGTTCACCACTTAACCCTCCTGCTTCGTTACCATACTGTAGGCCTTTTACCGCATCTCGTGTGATAGTGGTATTGGTGGCGATTAGTGCGTCTATATCATTATCTAATAGAGCTTGAGCAATGCCTGTTATTTCTACTGGCTCTAAATCAGGCGCGACTTTTACTGCAATCGGGCGGTAGTATTTGTAAAAACTCATTAACTTGGCTTGCTCTGCTTTTAAGGCTGATAGCAATTCATTTAACTCATCGCCATATTGTAAGGTACGCAAACCTGGTGTATTGGGTGATGAGATGTTAATGGTGATGTAGTCGGCATGTGGATAGGCTTTACGTAGGCCGATTAAATAATCTTCAATGGCATCTTTAACGGCTGTATCAACGTTTTTACCGATATTAATGCCGATGATTCCCTTAAAGCCCGACTCACGCGCTTCATAGACGCACTCTAATAAATAATCAATGCCTTCATTATTGAACCCCATACGGTTGATGATGGCTTTCGCTTTGGGCAAACGAAATAATCTTGGCGCATCATTACCCGGTTGTGGGCGTGGCGTTACGGTACCAATTTCAATAAAGCCAAAGCCCAGATTTGAGAGTGCTTGTATGTATTCGCCATTTTTATCTAAACCCGCGGCAAGGCCTATTTTATTGGGAAATTTAATCCCCATGACTTCAACACCTTTGCTTATATTTTCTGGTTTTAGTCTTTTCAATAACCCCAGTTTATCGAGCTTTGCTAATGAGCCCAAAGATAAATGATGTGCTTTTTCAGGGGGTAATAAGAAGAGGATTTTTTGAAGGAGTTTATACATTATAGTTCTACCTTAGAATGCTACTGGAATTAAAAATATATTAAATCACAAGTGTGACCACTGGGTCATTAGTATTATTGACAACTTTGACTGACACCTAATATATATTTTTTAACCACACCAATCTGCTTGGCAGTTTGGCTACCAGAAAACCCCGTAATGCTCGCATCATTAAGGACTAAACGTGCATCTCGAATCATGGGTATTGATAAAGGTGTATACGACCAATGCCACTTTTCTTCGTTGTAACCCGTTGGGCGTTGCTTACCTTTTTGCGTGTAGGGTCGAGAAAACCCGTAGTTTTCGGCATTTTTAGTTAACCATTTATAGAGCTTTAGACCGCGCCCAGTTTCGAACCATTTATTATTAAAAGCATTCAGATCAACCTCAGTGCCCCAGTGATGTCTGGATGTACTCGGCATGGAACTCAACTTTAAAATATGTAAGGCTTTATTTTTAGCCGATCTAGATTTCTTTTGTGCCCGCCATTTTCTTTCCCAAATACGTTTTTGGTAATCAAAGTTTCGAGTAGCAGATCGAATAATAAGCTTTACGCCCTCTTTGCGCGCAGCTTTTGCCATTTTTTTATACGCATCTAATGCTTCTTCGCGCAAGTAAAAGCCTGAACGACTGGCATATTTTCGTGGAACTTTTGCAAAGGCAGGATGCTTGGAAGGGTTAAACTTACCCATTAAATAGCTTTTTACTGCTTGTTTTTCCTGTGTGTGAGCATCAAACTCTGGTGTAACTTTTTTTGCAAACGCCTTATTGATTGGGGTTAATAATAAAAACACACTCATTGTTATGACAACAATGAGTGTGTTTAATAACACCTTTTTTATTTTTATTGGCATTAATATTTACTGTTTTGTAACGCAGCGATACGATCCTCTAACGGTGGGTGCGTCATAAATAACTTTTTCATGCCGTCACCTAAGCCACCAGCAATTCCAAAAGCGGCCATTTCACCGGGTAGGTCATGGGGCTGATTTACATCTTTTAACTTTTGCAGCGCAGCAATCATTTTTTCACGGCCTGCTAAATCTGCACCACCTTTGTCGGCATGAAATTCACGATACCGTGAAAACCACATGACAATAATATTTGCCAAGAAACCAAACAACATTTGCGCCACCATAGAAACTGCAAAGTAAGTCATGCCGTAGCCACCGCCACGGTTTCCATCACGACCTGACATTAATGACTGCACCAGTTGAGCCACTAAACGTGAGAAGAAAATAACAAAGGTATTCATCACACCTTGCAATAAAGTTTGCGTAACCATATCACCGTTAGCAACGTGTGCCATTTCATGCCCCAGTACTGCCTCAACTTCATCCGCACTCATGTGTTGCAACAAGCCTGTGCTAACGGCCACTAAGGCTGAATTCTTACGCGCACCTGTGGCGAATGCATTAGGGGATGATTCTTGAAAAATCCCCACTTCTGGCATATCAATACCGACTTTATCGGCTTGACGCTTTACCACATCAAATAACCAACGCTCTTGTTTGGTGGTCGGGTTTTCAATAACTTGTACGCCCATGCTTCGCTTTGCAGCACCTTTAGACATCCATAAACTAATAAATGCACCGCCAAAACCAATCGCCAGTGACATCACGGCAATATATCCAAAGCCTGCCGGTAAGCCCATAGCCATCATTTTTGCCGTTAAACCAAAAGTAGCATCCAGAATATTCCAAACTAAACCCAGTACCGCTACAATGGCAAAGTTAGTTGCCATTAATAAAAACATTCGTTTCATTTGTTAAGCTCCTTATAAATTAATGTGATTAATATGGGGTAAGTCGATTTGAATTTCAATAGGGCTCGAGCCATTGTAACTCGTTACGACATTCACTTTGTGCATAATAAATACTTTCGTGAACGCCCTTCTCCGACGGGTTTTAAAATATTTTTCTCTACTAAATCTTTTAAATCACGCGCGGCTGTTATATCAGTCGTATGCGCCATGCTTTTATATTTGTTTCTAGCAATCCCATTTGGTTCAAAATCATCTGTTTCTAATAACCGGTCAATGAGTTTTGTTTGGCGAAGATTAAATATAGTATGTCGATTTTCATCCCAAAATTTTGTACTTAAACGGATTTTATCTAAGTGCTTCATACTGGCTTTTGCAGCACAATGTATCTGTTGTAAAAACCAAATAATCCACTCAGTTAAATCCAAGCTATTCCCTACCGCCTTATTTTCGTACTTTTGCATTTTTTCTAGGAGCGCATAATATTCATGACGGTTTTTTTCTATCTCATGTGATATTGAATACAAGCGAGTAGCGTTTGACTCATTATTGGCTAAAACTCGCTCGGCAATAATTCGAGAAAGCCGCCCATTACCATCATCAAAAGGGTGCATGGTAACAAACCAAAATTTTGCTATTGCCGCTTTGATATAAGCCGATAACGACTGATTTTGATTAAACCAAGTTAGAAATTGTTTCATTTCATGACTGACGCAAGCCTGATTATCACAAGGTGCTTCATAGTGAATCTTTTGTTTTCCATAAGCACCAGAAATTATTTGCATAGTTTCATTGCGATAATCGCCTACCGATATATCTTGCAGTGCGGGTTTCTCAAAAAACATTGAGTGATGCCACTTTTTTAACATCCCATCCGTTAATGGTTTTTGATAAGTACGCACCGACTCTAATAAAATATCGACAAATGCTTCTGCCGAACGTGAGGTGCGTTTTACTTGCCCTACGCCTAAACGCTTTGCAATACTTGAACGTACTGATTCTCGGTCTAAAAATTCACCTTCAATTTTAGCCGTTGATAAAGTTTCTTCTAATAAGATTAATGATTCTAAGGTAAGTTGCTTTTCTTGATTAAGCTCAACCGCCAATAGGTTTAAAGGTGCAACCGTAAGTATTACTTTTTCTAACTCAGGCAACACTTGTTCTGCCTCAAAGCTAAAATGAGGCCAAGCAGTCTTTGTCCATATCCAATTTTTATCGTTATTTTCTAGCATAGTTATATTGTTTTTTCTAGTACATTGATTTATTATGATACGATTACAAAGTATTATAATATCGCAAAATGATACGAATATGCTATTTATTCGTATCATTAATGACTTTCCCTAATTAACGACTAAGAAAGAAACATCATTCATAATCTGCTAACATCAATTTTTTATCAAAAATGAGTAATACGCTGTGCGACAAAATCTATTACGTGCTGATAGCGCCTTACTGACTTACCCCATTCGTGAGGTCGTTGAGATTGGCAAGAAACTTGAAAAACTAGGTGGCTTTTCAATGATATGGGAAAATATTGGTGACCCTGTTGCGGCAGGTGAAGAAGTCCCTAGCTGGATGCATGATGTAGTGCAACAGCAAGTAGCGAGTGATAAGAGCTTTGCGTATACCGAAACTCGTGGTGACAGCGCTGCGCGACAATATGTACTTGATAATTTCTCCAATAAGAAAAAATGTACCATTGATGACATCCTATTTTTTAATGGTTTGGGCGAAGCCATTAACAAAGTCATGAATAACCTTCCTAAAGAAACTCGCGTACTGATGCCTTCGCCAACTTACCCTTCACATGCGACTGCGGAATCTATGCACGCTGGTTGTTCGTTTATTTCATATGAGCTTGATCCCAAAAATGATTGGGAACCCAACCTTGAAGAAATTGAAAACAAGGTTAAATTTAATGAGTTTGTGGTTGCCATTTTAGTGATTAACCCAAACAACCCTACGGGTAGTGTTTATAAGAAAGAAACCTTAGAAAAAATTGTTGCCATTGCAAAGAAATACGACTGCTTTTTAATCTTCGATGAAATCTATCATCACATGACCTTTGATGGTGTGAAAACGACATTATTGCATGAGATTATTGGTGATGTTCCTGGTATTAGCATGAAAGGCATCAGTAAAGATATCCCTTGGCCAGGTTCACGTTGTGGCTGGATTGAAGTTTACAATGCTGAAAAGGATGATAATTTCAAAGGCTTTATTGAGATTATCCTACTCACCAAAATGTTGGAAGTTTGTTCTACAACTCTACCTCAAGTTGTCTTACCGCATTTGTATAATCATCCTAAATACGCTAGTTATTTACAATCTAGAATAGACAAATACCAAAAACGTGCTGATGAAGCCTGCGCTTTTTTTGCCAAAATTCCACAGGTGCATGTCAATAAACCTAAAGGGGTTTTCTACCTTGTCGTTGAGTTACTGGATTGCCCGCAGAAGCAATTAGAGTCGATTAATAAAGATGTACGCTTATTTCTTAATGTCATTGAATCTAAGGACACTCCCGCAGACTTTCAGTTTGCCTATGAGTTAATGGGCGCTGAAGGTGTTTGTGTTGTTCCACTTACAGGGTTTGGGTCTCAAGTCCATGGATTCCGTATGACCTTATTGCAAGAAGATGATGCCGTCTTTACCCAAACCTTAGAAAAAATCTCAAACACTATCACAGAGTATTACCATAATGATTAGAAATGTTAGACTTCGCTCAATATTGGGGGAGTTTAAAATTGAAGACTACACCATCATGTATCACAAGTTCATGCCCAAATTTTATAACTTCTGCCTTGAACAAGGAATGAACCCAGATAAAATCACACCATCACGTGCTTTTTGCTCAGATGAAAGTCAAGGTCTACCAATTATATTAATGAGCAAACACTTTGGTGCTTTTCCGTTTGATCATGGTTTAGTCGGTGGGATTATGGCTCATGGCAGGCATGCACCCCATGCACACCACGGTAAGGATTTGGTGATTCTACAAGCCAGTCATGTGGGCTATGAACCACGCACTCAACGTTTTGGGCGTTACCGTCGTTTACAAACAGAAGATCAACATTTCTCTTCAAACTGCGGAGCAATCCATTCAACTCTCGAATGGTATCTTGATGAGTTTAAATTTGCTCAGGACAATATCCAGATGCAAATCGTTGAAGATAAGTTACTCATCACAATCGACAAGGAATTGATTGAACAAGATTACGATGAAGGCTTATTTCTTAATTTAGAAACATTGATTGAACATGATGAAACTACCGGTGATTTACTCCCGCCTGTAAAAATCCTCAGTACCTCACGTGTTTACCCTGCTTCACAAGAATTAATGAATTATTTAAAAGACACTGATTGTAAGTTTTCAGAAACACCAAAACCCATTGGTAAATGCTTACACCCAAGTATGTTTGCTTTTAAAAGAGATGAGTCGACATTTACCAGCATTCAAAAAAACTTACATGAATATTTACCTTGGGTGGTAACATCAGGTAACCCGATGTTAAGCGCGGCTGAAATTAATGTCCAAATTGAGTTTGATAAGGCCTATCGCAGTATTGTACGAGAAGAGAGTTATCACGGAAAAAATCTAATCTATATCGCGGGTTTAAATATTGATTATTCACCTACCACGGGGCAACACTTCCCGTTAAGTCAGTTTGTACCTTGGGCTGCCTATATCCAAAAAGCGAATGGTGAACATAAGGTGTTAGAGCAAGATGCATTATATGAAGCTCTAATGGCATGCTCATCGAAGAATGAAGATCAGGTGAACCTTGATGATATGTTGTGGGATTAGATACTTTATGCTTTATTATACCAAGTTTTCATCTGACTCACAGTTTGCAGGTAAGCTAGTACCCAAATAATCACTCAATTGTTGCCATTCAAAAAAGGGCCCTGGGTCAGTCTTTCGACCTTTTGCGATATGCTCATGCCCCGTAATTGCCTCAGCTTTCAAACTCGGATACGTTATTAACAAGCTCATAATTACCGTGTTTACTACATCGTATTGCTGTTGTGTAAAAGGCTCAAAGTCACTGCCTTCCATTTCAATACCAATTGAAAAATCATTACAGACTTCACGCCCTAAAAATTGTGAAACACCTGCATGCCATGCACGTTTATGAAAAGGCACATATTGAACTATTTCACCATCGCGGCGAATTAATAAATGACTAGAAACACGTAAATGATGAATATCCTGATAATACGGATGTTCATCTTTATCTAAGGTATTCGTAAAGAGTTGATCAATCCCATCACCACCATATTGATTAGGTGGCAAATTGATATTATGGATAACAATTAAACTCATATCATCATCACGACAACGCTCATCAAAGTTGGGTGATGGGCATTGACGTGCGCTTTCAATTAAGCCTGTATTTTTATTTATTTGTACAGACTCGACAACACGGCTAAAGCCTTTGTTTTTATTTGTTGTGATTTCTCTCATGGCTGGCATTATACCTTTCTTTTTAAATAGCCAAGCTAATATTCGTGTCTGAAAAACCTTCATTATTAAACTCTGAACAGCAAGAGGCTGTTGAATATACCGGCTCACCGTTATTAGTGTTAGCTGGTGCAGGCACAGGTAAAACTCGTGTAATTACGCAAAAAGTTGCTTGGCTAATTCGCAAAGAAAAAGTCAGCGCTAAAAATATTGCTGCCATCACCTTTACCAATAAAGCTTCACGGGAGATGAAACAACGCGTGGGCGAGCTATTAAGCTCTGAAGAAGCACGTGGTTTAACCGTCTCTACATTTCATAATCTTGGTTTAAACATTATTCGTAAAGAATATAAAACATTGGGCTATAAAGCCGGATTTACCATCTTTGACTCACAAGATAGCTCAACCGTCCTCAAAGAATTAACGATGAATGAAGCCGCCAGCGAAGAAACCGAAGGTGATGAAGATGTACGCTGGATTATATCGCGCTGGAAAAATGACTTTATTTCTCCTGAAAAAGCCTTTGAAGTTGCAACCTCACCCCATGAAGTACACGCAGCAAAGCTTTATAGAAGCTACCAGCGCCAGCTTAAAGCGTATAATGCGATCGACTTTGATGACCTAATCTTACTCCCTTTACAGCTCTTTAAATCGCATCCCGATATTTTAAAAAACTGGCAAAATAAGCTACGCTACTTATTAGTCGATGAATATCAAGACACCAATACCTGCCAATATGAAATGGTCAAGCTACTTGCTGGGGTGCGCAAACAACTCACGGTGGTAGGTGATGACGACCAATCCATCTATGCTTGGCGTGGTGCAAAACCAGAGAATATCGCACAGTTACAAGAAGACTACCCCAACTTAAAAATTATTAAACTTGAGCAAAACT
This sequence comes from Thiotrichaceae bacterium, assembly GCA_026989335.1. GTDB lineage: Bacteria > Pseudomonadota > Gammaproteobacteria > Thiotrichales > Thiotrichaceae > Cocleimonas. Next base: position 30,270 of record JALSJN010000076.1, on the reverse strand, counting down.
ATCGCTCCACCTCGCGTATTTTAGATAGCGCAAACCATTTGATTGCCAATAATAGCCACCTGTTTGATAAAAAATTATGGAGCGCACTCGGTAAGGGCGAAAAAATAAGAGTCGTACCCTGCAAAAGCGCCGAACATGAAGTAGAAACAGTCGTTGGTGAAATCATGAAATACGCGTTTCGCGATAAGGCACAGTACCAAGACATGGCTATTTTATACCGAAGTAATTATCAAAGCCGGCTGTTTGAACGTTATTTGCGTAGTAATAATATTGCCTACAAAATTAGTGGTGGAACCTCTTTTTTTGAACGCGCTGAGGTTAAAGATGTGTTGGCGTATCTGCGTTTACTCGGTAATACCGCCGATGATGCAGCTTTTCTACGCGTAATTAACACACCCAAACGCTCCATTGGCGCGACCACTCTAGAAAAATTAGGCAACTATGCCAACGAGAGGCAAATTAGTTTGTTTGCAGCCTGCCAAGAAATGGGCTTTTCACAACGCGTTTCACAAAAAGCGGTAGCACGAGTGCAACACTTTATTTTTTGGCTAAAAGAAATAATGCAAGCTAGCAATGACGTTGCGCCACACGAATTAGTCCAACGTATTGTTACCGAAATAGCCTATGAAGATTGGCTTTTAAATACCAGCGCATCAGCCAAACAAGCTGAAATGCGGATGGCAAATGTTACTGAGGTGATTGATTGGGTACAGCGCCTTTATGATGATGGTGATGGTAAAGAAACACTCTCTGAAATTATTGCACACATGTGTTTAATGGATTTACTTGAACGTAACCAAGAAGAGGAGGAAGAAAATGCCATTAGCCTAATGACCATGCACACCGCTAAAGGGCTTGAGTTTCCTTACGTGTTTATTATAGGTGTGGAAGAAGAAATATTACCGCATGCCAATAGCCTGGAAGATGATGCTATTGAAGAAGAGCGCCGTTTAGCGTATGTAGGAATAACCCGTGCGCAGCGTTACTTAACGATTACCTTTGCAAAAAATAGAAACAAATATGGTGAGAAAATGGCCTGTGAGCCGAGCCGCTTTTTAGAAGAATTACCAGAGGAACATATTCAATGGGCCGATCGTGAAGAATCATCACCTGAACAAATGCAGGAGACAGCTCAATCGTATATTAGCAACCTTCAAGCGATGTTGGATGAATAATATTATTCTTAAAACTTAGCTCAATTTGTAGCGCTGAGTTGATAACACAGCGTTTTATACAGAGAGCCGTAAAGTATTTATTAGCTTCAAGTCGTATTCTCCGCAGAATATCCCATTTGTGATTTAATTCTATAGAAATCAGAGACTCAGTTTCTAAAGGTATTCCCACAAAACTGACAACGAGAAAAACTAATATCAGGCAAGGAGGAAGCCTCTTGGCTAGGGGTTAATTTGATGATATTAGTACTTCCGCAACTACTGCATTCAAGCCCTGAACTATTTTCTGCTTCGTAGCGACTTCTTTTTACACCTTCGATACGAATACTTCTAGGTTTTTTATTGGCAGAAATGAAGGTCACATCAACCGTTTCATCTTTTTCAATGGTATTTTCTGCCAGTGATAAAATAGGGAAACTGCTCTCATGCGTCTCTAATAATTTATGGCATTGTTTTCTGAATGGCTTTAACAGCCCTTGCTTATCGAGCCCTAAGCGAAATTCATTCAATAATTCACTAACTGGTATTTTTGCTTCAAAGCCAGGTTGCATAAAGCCAAATAAGTACAGTTGATGTTTAGCCCAACGCAATAATGACGCATCATCTAAACAAAGTAACTCTTGCATTGCTAATAAGCGTAATAACACCAAGTGATCTTCCGCACTGATACTAACTAGTGACTTAGACTCAAAAAACTTTTTAAATTTAGCCCACGGCAAGTTATTCGCTAATACCGATACTGAACTAATAAAGTGAGAGTCCGGCGCGACATAAGCACTGCCTTTTCCTCTCTCTTGTGCAACAAATAAATTCAATGTTAAACCTCTTTCAAAAATGTAGTCTGTAAGGTCAAATGAAGACCTAATGAACACAGAATAAGGTTTATTACCCGTCAGTAAAAGCACGCTCAAGTAGCTTGGTAGGGATATGCAGACGAGCGGTCAAGTTGATTTCGATAGTTTATCTCACATCATTTTGAGGTTTTTTCGCGATATTATTTCTAATGTAGAGTGGCAAAGCTTCTTCTGGAGGAACAAATTTACCTGAAAGTAAAAGTGGCAAGGCAAGCTGTGCGACATATTCTGCGGATGGGAATACTGCCTTGGTCAACGTAATATTTGGGGGGGGATCAGGCATATAAACCTCCCAACCATTGCCAATGGCTAAAATATTTTGTTCAGCACTCATTTTATCAATAAGAGTTTGTGGACTGGTGACTTGCTCTTTTCCCTTTAGTAGCAAGCTATCTTGCAGGCGAATAAACTCTCCCCAGTAGACCTCATTCATTCTTGCATCTAAGGCAACAATAACAGATTGGTCTTCATTTAAATCACCAAGAACACACTGTGCCAGTGACTCTAAAGTCGAAATGGCAATAACGGGAATACCACCTGCAAGCGCAAGACCTTGTGCGATACCTGATGCGATACGCAAGCCCGTAAATGCACCAGGGCCACGCCCAAAAGCTATCGCATCAATCTCCTCAAATGATAGTTTTGCTTCTTCTAAAACCTCATCCAGCATCGGCAAAATTAGCTTGGTGTGCTCACGCGGTGCGTGTTTAAAACGCACCGTTATTTCTGGAGAATCATTTTTATCAGTACACCACAATAATGCAGCAGAACAGGCCTCTGTAGCCGTTTCGATGGCAAGTATTTTCATTTTTTAAGTACCTTTTCAGATTTCTTTTTGGTACTTTTTTTAACATCTTTTTTAGCATTTCCAATATCTGAAATTTTAGCTTTTTTGATAATATCAAAAAAGCGTTCAACCACCTCCTGTTTACTAGTACGTGGCACTCGAGGCAAGCTTTCTAAAAAAGTCGAGCCGTATGATTTTGTCCGCAAACGTGGGTCACAAATCATCAGTACACCTTTATCATTATCATCGCGAATTAATCGGCCCACTCCTTGTTTTAAGGCAATCACCGCCTGTGGTAACTGATACTCACCAAATGGGTTGCCGCCACTTTCACGAATTGATTTAATACGAGCTTCTAAGACCGGATCACCTGGGGATGCAAACGGCAGTTTATCAATAATCACACAGCTTAAAGACTCTCCACGCACATCAACCCCTTCCCAAAAACTGCTCGTGCCTAAAAGTACCGCATTACCCAGTTTTCGGAATTTTTTGATCATATCCGCTTGTGATGACTCACCTTGCACTAAGATTGGGTAATCAATCTCATCTTTTAATAAAGCCGCTGCTTCATTTAAGGCGCGGTAGCTAGTAAATAGCATGAAAGTACGGCCCTCTGCTGCGTTAATGACTGGTATTGCTGCTTCAACCAAGGCGGGTACAAAATCCACATTTTGTGGTTCTGGCATATTTGGTGGGGCATACAGCAAAGCATTATGCCAATAATCGAAGGGGCTATCTAATAATAACTCGGCGGGAGATTCCATACCGATACGACGAGTAAAATGATCAAACTTTTTACCTACTGCCAGTGTGGCTGAGGTTAAAATCCACGCGCATGACCAACTTTCTAGATGTTTTTTAAAGATGTCAGAAATATCTAAGGGAGTCGAAACTAAAGAGAAAGAACGTGTATAAGTCTCATACCATTGAACTGTTCCTGCTTTTGGGTCATTCAAATTATCTAGGCGTTGTTTTTGAATTTGGACACGCTCGTAGCACGACTCTAAACCTTTACTACGCTCAGCCGCTATTTTTAGCATAACCACTAAATCAGACAGAATCGCATCTAAGTTTTGCATTTCTTGTTGAATCGCTGCTTTATCTTTTATCTTGTACCAAGGCTCGCGCAGACCCGGTTTATCCATCGCCAAACGCAAGTCCATTACACACTTTTCGAGTTTATTAAGCTCATCACGTAACTGTCCCATATCCGAGGCATTACTTAAACTCTCTGCCAAGGTATCCCTTGCGAACTCTAATAACTGACGACTGCTTAAAGTTTCACTAAAAAAGGCGGATGCTATTTCAGGCAGTTGATGTGCCTCATCTAAAATAACCGCATTGGCACTGGGTAATAACTCACCAAAGCCTTCTTCTTTAAGCGCTAAGTCGGCAAAGAACAAATGATGATTGACCACCACCACATCAGCTTCTTGTGCTTCACGGCGTGCTTTTACCACAAAGCAGGTATCATAGTCGGGGCAATCAGACCCTAGGCAGTTGTCAGCAGTTGATGTTACCTGTTGCCATATTTCAGCATCTCGCGGCACCGAACTAAGTTCTGACACATCGCCTGCATAAGTCATGGGTTCCCAATCTGTTATTCTTTGTAAATAACTTAAAGAGCGTCGATCATCAAAGCGTCCATCAGAGCGTGCTAAGCTTAAACGATGAGTACATAAATAGTTGGCTCTACCTTTCAATAAAGCAATAGACGTATCTGTTTTTAGTGCTTTTTTTACTAAAGGTAAGTCTTTATTAAAGAGCTGGTCTTGCAGGGTTTTTGTACCGGTAGAAACAATTACACGTCCACCTGAAGCTATCGCGGGGACTAAGTAAGCAAAGGTTTTTCCAACACCAGTTCCCGCCTCAATAATTGCCGCTGAATTGGTATTAATAGCATCACCGACAGCGCACAGCATCTGTTGTTGTTGCTCTCTGACCTGGAAACCAGAAATTGCTTTGGCTAAGGGGCCATCATCTGAAATTAAGTGCTTCCAGTCGGCGTGTGTTTTGGGTTGTTTCATTGCCGTGATTGTAAGTGAATACTAAAAAGTTTGCTGATTAAATACCGATGATAAAGATGTTAAGGATTCATTTTGATATAATTGTTGGCATCTTTAATCGCAAAAGTATCACCAGACTTCTCACCAGCTTTCTTTATTAAGCGCCAGCTTTTTGCTGTTAAATCATCATCCCGGCTAAATTGAATCGCTTTTCTAGACATATTAATTGCTTGTGAGTAATTAGATTGCCCATAGTGTGTTTTTGCTAACAAACTCCATAGCTTAGGATTTTCTGGCTCTATCCGTAAGCCGCGCTCTATTTTACTCTCAGCCGTTAAGTACTTTCCAACCATCATTTCAGCATGTGCTTGAAGTATTAAAGAACTTACTGCTGATGATTTTCTTTGTGCTATTGGTTTTCTAGTCTGAGCTTGGCTCGAGCTAGAACTATTATCAGGAATCGAAGCATAAGGGTCGTCAACCTCTCGCCGTTTTTTTTCAAGCTGAATCATCGCTTTGTCAAAGGCGGCTTGTTCTTTATCTGTTAAGACCTGAACAACTGGCTGTGATTCCCTGTATCGTTTCACTTCGGGTTTATAGGGCTTTACAATCCTAATAGGCTTTCTGTGGGGAGGAGCTTTGGTAACGCTTGCAATAATAATAGGTCGCGAATGTATAACGGCGCGGCTTGGCACTAATACCGAGTTTGACGTTTGCGGGTTTAACGTTTTATCCGAACCAGCAATCGAACAGCCACCTAAAATTAGTAGAAAACTTAGCCAACCTAACCGAACTAAAACATTATATTTCATCACTTTTAACTCTTATCAACTTTCATCGCCTTAGTAGATCACCGATCCATGAGGTATTGTCTTTTGTAGCTGGTGCTTGCTTTTTAGCGGGTGCAGTAAGCTTTTTATCTTTATTCCATATTTTTGCATTAGCACCTTCTTTTCCCTTTGGGATCAGTTGCCCCAAAGCCTTTTGAGTGGCAACATCAGACCATGTAGGTGCATCAGACTGATAATATATTTCAGCTTCAGGTGCCAAACATTTATTGACCTTGCTAGGCTCTGTGCCTACAATAAAAGGCAAGGTTTCAGGCTTCCCGCAACTCGCATTATATAAAAAGCCAGTATCACGGTCTAATTTATAGTACTTAATAGTGCGTGGCTTTTTGGGCTTAAAGGGCTTGGTATGAATACCTTTCATAAAATCTCCCCAAACACGCAAAGCACCATCAGAACCTGTAAATTCAGTCGGTTTATTATCATCCCTTCCTACCCAAGCGGTAACTACATGTTGCCCTGTAAAACCAGAATACCAACTATCTACATTCTTATTTGTGGTACCCGTTTTACCAGCAGAGTTTTTCCACTTAGGTAAAATCGCACTTAAATAACGCGCTGTACCACTTTTAGTAATTTCATTCATTGCGTGAGTTAGTAAATAAACCAACTCTTCGGGGACGACTTGTTTAACTTGCAGTGGATAGCGTTTAAGCGTTTTACCGTATGAGTTCATCACACTGCGTATTGCTTTTAATGGTGTATAAGTCCCGCTTGATGCCAATGTTTGGTAGACTTGATGTACTTCTATAGGCGTTAGCTGTAATGCGCCTAGCAACAAAGAAGGATTCGCGACAACCGCTTTGTTCAAGCCCAATTTATGTAATGTAGTAATTACATTTTCTAAACCCGATGTTATCCCAATACGCACAGTAGGTGTATTAACCGAATGAACTAACGCTCGCTCAAAAGACATCATGCCTTCAGTTTTCTCACTGTAATTTTTGGGTTTCCAGATTTTTGTTTTTGATAAACGCACCGTTACAGGACCGCTGTCGATAGAGCTTCCCATCGTATACTGACCACCTTCTAAAGCCGAGAGGTAAACGACAGGTTTGATTAAAGAGCCTATCTGACGTGATGCACTCAGAGCACGGTTATAGCCTTGAAAGCGTGCATTTCTTCCACCCACTAATGCTAAAATTTCAGCACCTTGCACACTGCTAACAACTAACGCACCATCCAGTTTGTTTATTTCCATTTTGCTGGTTTTTTCTAGTTTGGCAATTCGTTTTGTTAGTACACTTTCGGCTTGTAGCTGAACAATGGGGTCCATTGATGTAAATATTAATAAACCTTCGGAGCGCAAGTCTTCTTCTTTATAGTCACGTTGTAATTGTTGACGTACTAATTCTAAGTAAGATGGAAAAGGACTTACACTGGGTGGCGCTACCTTCGTTACACCTAAAGGACGCGCTTTCAATTCTGCCGATAGCTTGTGACCTAAAACTCCCTCATTAGCCATGATATCTAATACTAAGTTTCTTCTTTTAAGGGCTCTTTCAGGCCTGCGTCTAGGGTTATAATACGAGGCACCCTTAGCCATACCAATTAATAAAGCAATTTGCTCTGGCCGTAACTCATTAATCGGTTTGTTGAAGTAAAATTGCGAGGCTAAACCAAAACCATGTACAGAACGCTGTTTATTTTGACCTAGATAAATTTCATTCACATACGCTTCAAGAATTTCTTTTTTTGAATAATGAACTTCAAGTAGCATTGCCATTGTCGCTTCATTAATTTTTCGTTTATAACTCCTTTCATTCGATAAGTAGAAGTTTTTAACCAATTGCTGGGTTAAAGTACTCCCACCTTGCACTTTACGACCTGCTTTTGCATTTGCCATTACAGCTCGCATGATAGACTTTGGATTTATGCCAAAATGCTCATAGAAATGTCTGTCTTCTACTGCAACCAAGCCTTTTTCAAGTAACTCTGTTTTCTCGTTAAGCCTAACTAGCACGCGATCTTCATTATGGTGCGGGTAAAAGTTGCCTATCAAAACAGGCTCAAGACGCATTAATGTTAGCGGTTCATTACTCTCTGTATTTGATAAGCTAACTATTTTATCTTTTTTTAGCTCAATCCTAATACGACGCGATATTTCTTGATCTTCTGCAAATTTAAAGCCTCGGGTTTGTACATAAAACGTGTTTTTTTCACGTTTAAACTGACCTGTGCCCATCACATGGGTGACATAACTATAGTTCAGTAATTGTAATTCTTTGTGTAAGTCGTCTGGTTTTAAAATTTGACCTTCATACAATTCTAGTGGCCGAGCAAAAACACGCGCTGGCAAAGCCCAACGTTTTCCTTCAAACTGTTTACGAACGACTTCATCTTGTTGTAAAACATAAACAGCAGCAAATAATGAACCTACGACTATACCCACTAAAATTAGAATACGCGTAATACGCCATAAGCCACCAAGCATAGTTGATACCATTCCAACGTTTTTGGCCGAAGTGATCGTAGACTTGTTACTAATTTTTTCGTTATCTCCGACAGTAACATCTCTATGACTTTCAGTCAGTGAAGAATCTGGTTTATTAGCAGTGATAAGCTCTACATGACCATCATTAAGTGCATCCAATTCCTTCTTCGACACTGATTCAGAAGAGCCTTCAGTGACAATATCATCTGCATCTAATTGTGACTGATCTTTTTGGTCTGACAAAAAATACCCCATTACCCTTTTTAAGGACTTAATAATTCGACACCAGCATTATTATTCGCACTATGAGCTGGTAACAGCGTAATTCTACAATATCTAAGAATAAACTGTGAAAATATTATACAAATAGAGACCTTTGCACGAATAGGATGACGAGTAAAACAGCTGAAATTCCACTGCTTTTCGTTGAAAAACTTGCTAATAACGTGTTATTAGCAAGTTTTCCGCCTCAATCAGTGGAATTTCATTCGATTTTCCTTTCGCCACCGACTCGTGCAAAGGTCTCAAATAAAATCATTAATCATGCTTTATTCAGTTAGCAGTAACTATGATGATCGTATAGTAACATTACACACGTATTTAATTGAACTATGTTACGAAAAAATCTCACTAATAACATGTAATAAAACTTATAAAACAATGAGCTAAGAAAATGATAAAAGCAATAACATTAACAATATTGTCAAGTATAATACTCTTTATCAGCGGGTGTTCTCAGCCCCAAAGGAATGGCTCTGATCAACGCACTAAATCTTATGCTTATCGCACGCCACAGCCCCAAAAGCAAACTCAGTACCCACCCCAAGTCACGCAACAACAAGACAATACCGCAGTGACCAGTCAATCGCTCCCACCACAAACGAAGCTTCCATTAAACAGCCCTGCTCCTGCAAGAAATCAAATGGTTGGAATTATAAAAGGCACGCTAGGCACCCCCTATAAATGGGGGGGAAATAGCCCTCAAGACGGATTTGATTGCAGTGGACTAATGAGTTATATTCACAAAAATGCAGGGCTTAAAATCCCCAGAACGACTGCTCTGCAACGAGATAATAGCCGCACGATAGACTACAACCAACTACAACCTGGTGATATGTTATTTTTTAAAATAAACCGTAAAACCAATCATGTCGGTATGTATATTGGTGATAGAAAGTTTATTCATGCCCCTTCAAGTGGCAAAACCGTAACGGTAGCCAGTATGGATTCCTCTTACTGGTATAAACGCTTTGTGAAATTTGGTACTTATATTCAGTAATACCTTTATAAGGCTTAAAGTTACGGTAACTTTCAAATTGTGACTTAGAATTCATTAGCCCTAATTTTATACTTACCTTAATTATTAATGAAGGGGGGGGGTATAGAATGCTATATTCAACAATCATGACACACATGTCTGAAGCCTTAGTTGAAAGCAGGTTTCGTTTTAAGCAGTTGCGCGAAATGGAAAGGTCTGTTGCCTGGGGCGAACTTACCGAACTTGTGGAACCACATTACTTATCATCAGAAGCTGGCCGTAACTTGGTTATACCCGCTGATACAATGATTCGTATTTTCTTTTTACAACACTGTTACATGATGACTCCTGCAGCAATCGAAGAAGCTTTGTTTCAAGTCGAAGAGTTAAGAGAGTTTGCTTTAATTGATATTGGGCAAGATTTAATACCTTGCGAAGAAAGCATTAAAGACTTCTCATCGTTGATTAATGAACAAGAAAATTTAGTGTTAATGTTATCAAAAAAGATTGGCGATATTCCTAAAAACAAAACAATGTAAACTAAGAACTAATCATTATCTCTTGATATAAATTTACCTGTTATTGTGTGCACCTTGATTATTTCACCGGTTTCTAGGTATTCTGGAACTTGTACTGTTATTCCCGTTGATAGAATGGCTGGCTTATCACGATTTGTTGCGCTGGCACCTTTTAAGCGAGGCGCTGTTTCAGTGACTTCAAGTGAAACTGTTGATGGAAGCTCAATACCGATAATATTACCTTCAAGTAATAACGCGGTAATTTCTTCAATACCTTCGGTGATATAACCCACTTGCTCACCTAGATCATCCGTATTTAAGCTATGTTGCGAATAATCATCATTATCCATAAAGACATAGCTATCCCCATCAATATAAGAGAATGAGACTTTGACGCGCTGGCAATCTGCTTCTTTGAGCATTTCTTCGGCTTTATGTGACTCATCACGCTTTTGGCCAGTTTGTAAATTCGTATAACGAATTTTATAATAAGTGGATGCACCGCGTGATGAAGGGCTTTTGCAATCAACTGTTTTAACGGCATGGGGCACACCATCAAAATCTATAATCATCCCACGCTTTAAATCATTGGCTCTTGGCATTTTAAACTTCCATTTAGTAATTTTAAAAATAATAACAGATAACGCGCGCGTATTTACGATAATAAAAAAAGCCCTGATATCGTATCAAGGCTTTTTTACAGCTACTCAAGCTTGTAGGTAATTAAAATCCGCGTAATATGGAAATAGGTGCGGTAACTGCAGGTAAATAGTCTATGACTTTTCTCTCGCGCACTTTTGATGCATTCTTCAACACAATAATTCTGTCATCGCCACGTAGGATTGGATCAGCAATTTTACCTAATCGAACTAAATCTAAATTAACACTATGACGTTTTCCATCGCGGAAAAACAAAACATTGCGTGATTCAGCAACGTTTGATAAGCCTTGCGCCATTGCAATCGCTTGCAAGAAACTTAAATTTCCTTTAATTGGAAACACTCCCGGTGCTTTCACTTCTCCTTCAACCGTTACTCGATTCTCAACCGCTTTATTCGTTCGTGTAATACTCACTTTAGGATCTTGCATATATTTTTTTAAACGTTGGGTAATCGTATTTTCAGCTTGAGTGATACTTAAACCCGCTACTTTTACAGAGCCAATCAAGGGCATTGAAATTAAGCCGCTACTTTCAACAATTAAAGATTTTGCCGATAAATCAGCGACTTTAAACACATTGATATCCAACTTATCATTAGCCGTAATAACATTTGAAGTTGCTGTAGGTATGACTCTAGCAGCCCTTGAATTATAACGAGGTGCACCTGTAACTGACGTATTATTAAGTACCGCAACTGATCGTGCTGCTGCTGCGGTTTCTGCCGCTGTTGCAGGTTTGCTTCGTGAACAAGCACTTAGCAATGACAGTGATACTACCGTTGTCATTAGTATTACACTAGATTGTCTTTTCATATTAACCTCAGTTTTAACTATTTATAACCTTGTGGATTATTACTTTGCCAACGCCAAGTATCATCACACATTTCTTGTATCCCATTTTCAGCTTCCCAGCCCAATAGCTCTTTTGCCATTGCTGGGTCAGCATAGCAACAAGCGATATCACCAGGACGACGATCTACAATCTGATAAGCTACTTCTTTACCGGATGCTTCTGAGAATGATTTCACCATATCCAGTACAGAATACCCTATTCCTGTACCTAAGTTAACCGTGTATAAATCATCAACTTTATCATTTTCAAAGGCTTGCAGTGCCTTTACATGGCCTTTAGCAAGGTCAACCACATGTATATAATCACGTACGCCTGTACCATCTGGCGTTGGGTAATCACCACCAAACACAGACAATTTTTCTAGACGACCTACCGCAACCTGTGAAATATAAGGCATCAAGTTATTTGGAATATCATTTGGATCTTCACCAATCAGACCACTGATATGTGCGCCAACTGGATTAAAGTAGCGCAATAACGCAATATTCCAACTATCATCTGAAACGTAAATATCACTTAAAATTTCTTCAATATGCAGTTTAGATCGACCATAAGCATTGGTTGCGCTAACGGGGAAGTCTTCCTTGATAGGAACCGTTGCAGGATCACCATAAACCGTTGCCGAAGAGCTAAAAATAATTCGTTTTACATCATTACGGTTCATTGAATCAAATAAACAAACGCTACCAGCAATGTTAGTATCATAATACATGATTGGTTTTTCGACCGACTCACCCACAGCTTTTAAACCTGCAAAGTGAATAACGCCATAAATCTCATGATCTTGAAATACTTGATCTAACCCTTTTGAATCACGTACATCACCTTCAATAAACGTAATGGTTTCACCTGTAATTTCTTTAACACGATCTAATGAAACCGTTGAGCTATTACAAAGGTTGTCATAAACAATGGGGGTATACCCTGCTTTTAAAAGTTCAATACAGGTATGTGAACCGATATAACCTGCCCCACCGGTAACTAAAATATTTTTCATACTTCAAGCCTATTTTTATTTTATTTAACTAGACATTAAAGATTAACGTTTTGATCAAAAAATAGCCAGTCTCCGAGTGGAGTATCTGGCTATTCCGTACCATTTTTGCGATGAAAAACACCACCCAAGTGATAATTCAAATAAATTTACTTGTTACTTTTCTATTTAGACTTTTTCTTAACTTTACTTGATTTAGTACTTTTCTTTTTAGACTTCTTCGTAGAATCTTTAGCTTTTGACTTCTTTGATTTAGTCTTTGATTTAGTCTTTGAGCTTTTTGATGTTTTCTCATCACTTGACGAAGACTTTTTAGCTTTAGTCTTGCTATTAGAGGATGATTTACTTTTTGAAGTTGTTGATTTAGAACTTGAAGAACTCTTGCTGCTGCTTGATTTTTTCTTAGCCGTTGCAGAACCCATTTTGTAACCTTTGGGCGCACTAGTCTCACCACGCGAGGTAGAAATATTCTTCTTTAAGCCTTTAAAAACACCTTCACCGACACCTTCAACTTTCACCAAATCTTTGATATTCGAAAATTTACCATTTTTACTCCGGTATGCAACAATCGCTTTTGCTTTTACTGGGCCGACTCCAACAAGGTATGCGCTTAGTGCTGCCGCATTGGCTTTATTAATATTGACCGTGGTGCGTTTATATTGTGATTTTCCTTCAGCCGAAGAAGTTGACTTACTAATTGAAGGTGAATCTTTTGCCATAACAGGACCACTCACTGCCACTGACAAAACTAATAACATTAAAACTTTACGTATCGATATAATCATTTTTTTCTCCGTTGAGACTATAAAATAAAATGGAACTGCCTATAAGACAGCCTATTGCACTAATTGGTTCAAATTAAGTATCGGTAACAGTATGGATAAAACAATCAGCAGCACTACGCCACCCATCACTAATATTAACAGCGGCTCAAATAAACCTAAAATATTGGTCAACATTGAATCCGTCTCGCGCTCTTGTTGCTGAGCAGCGCGCTCTAGCATTTCATCCAGTTTACCACTACTTTCACCACTGGCAATTAAATACACGGTCATAGGAGGGAAATAACCCGACTGTTCTAAAGCACGATTAATCGGCTTACCCTCACGGACTTTTTTTGCGGCATCGTCGATTGCTTTACGCATCGGCATATTTTGCACAACCTGTGCTGAAATCGACATCGCATCCAATATCGGCACACCACTGGATGCAAGAATACTTAGTGTTCTTGCAAAGCGAGCGGTATTCAACCCACGCACCATTTTCTTGACAACAGGAACTTTTAATAAAAAGTCATGGTAGCGGTATTGCCATTTAGGAATCTTTATCGCTTGCTTAAAGAGGATGAATACCAATACTAAAAAAACACCAATATATAAACCATAATCACGCACAAAATCACTCACCGTAATCAAACCACGTGTCATTGCTGGGAGCTCTTGACCCATATTATCAAACACATCAATAATCTTAGGCACGATAAAACCTAATAAACCAGCCACGATAAGAATAGATAAAACAGTTAATATTGCAGGGTAAAACATCGCATTGGAGATACGTTGCTGTGTTTCTTGACGCGTTTCCGTGTAATCCGCCATACGATCTAAAACTGCATCAAGGTGACCTGACTGCTCTCCTGCCGCTATCGTAGCGCGGTACATATTAGGGAAAACTGAAGGATAAGTATTTAACCCTTCTGCCAACGTATAACCTTCAATAACTTTGGTGCGCACCGCCGACAAAATATGACGAATATTGCGTTTTTCCGTTTGCTTAGCGGTGGTTGCTAAGGCTTCTTCAAGTGGTGACCCTGCTTCAACTAAGGTCGCTAATTGGCGTGTCATTAAGGCTAAATCTGCTGCTTTAACGCGCCCTGCTCTGACAGCCTTTTGCTTATTAGAGCTTTCTGATTTTTCAACCTGAGTAACTTCTAACGGCGTTAAACTACTATCACGCAATAATTGACGAACCTGACGCGCATTATCTGCATCCAGCAGGCCGGTTTCTTCTTTGCCTTTAGCATTCAGTGCCGTGTATTCAAACGCAGGCATCTGTTTTAGCTTTGACCCGAGTTATTATTTAGCGTATTTGTGATACTACGTACGGTACCCTGAGAAGCTTGATTCTTAGTTTTATCTTCACGCGTAACACGAAAAACTTCTTCTAAGGTTGTTCTTCCTGCTAACACTAAACGAATACCATCTTGTCGAATGGTAGGAACATGCTGATGCACATAATTTTCTACGACTTGTTCGCTCTCACCATCGTGAATCATATTACGCGTTGTATCATCGATTTCAACGAACTCATAAATACCATTTCGCCCAATATAGCCAGTATGATTACAAGCGCCACAGCCTTTATTATGAAATAACGTGGGTGGCTTAGCAGCGTTTACGCCGAGTACCTCACAAGTAGACTCATCAGCAACATAAGGCACACGACATTCTTCACATAGCAAACGTACCAAGCGTTGTGCAATCACACCGATTAAACTCGAAGAAAGCAAGAATGGCTCAACCCCCATATCACGTAATCGCGTCACTGCACCAACAGCAGTATTGGTATGCAACGTTGAAAACACCAAGTGACCCGTTAGTGATGCTTGTACCGCTATTTCTGCTGTTTCTAAATCTCGAATTTCACCAATCATGACCACATCAGGGTCTTGACGTAAAATTGCCCGTAAACCGCGTGCAAAGCTCATATCCACTTTATTATTAACCTGCGTCTGACCAATACCATCAATATAATATTCAATCGGGTCTTCAATCGTCATGATATTACGACTGGTTTCATTTAGGTTACTTAAAGCTGCATAAAGTGTAGTCGTCTTACCGGACCCTGTAGGCCCCGTAACCAAAATAATACCATGAGGCTTTTTAATAAGACCTTTTAAACGCTCATGCGTAGAGGGATCCATACCTAAATGTTCTAAATTTAGCCGCCCTGCTGATTTATCCAACAAGCGCATAACAACGCGTTCATTATGCCCTGATGGTAAGGTTGATACACGAATATCAACTCCACGCCCAGCCACCCGCAACGAAATTCGGCCATCTTGAGGAATGCGTTTTTCGGCAATATCCATCTTCGCCATAACTTTAATACGTGAAATAACTAAGGCCGCCAAGGCACGCGGTGGCTCTAATATTTCTCGTAACACACCATCGACACGCATCCGAACGACCATACGACTTTCGTAAGTTTCGATATGAATATCTGAAGCGTTTTCTTTAACCGCTTGAGTCAACAATGCATTAATTAAACGGATAATGGGAGCATCATCTTCGGACTCTAATAAATCTTCAGGTTCTGGTAAAGAGTCTGCCACATCGTGTAAATCTAACTCTTCACCGAGATCATCCATCATCGCACTGGCACCAGCGCCACTGCTATCGTATTGTCTGGCTAAAAGGTGCTCAAAAGCATCATCTTCGAGCACGTTGAAACTTACCGACTCTTGTAAAAAACGCTGAACTTCATTCGCAATAGAAGGCGTTAAGCCTTTTTTATAATACACAACTAAGGGCTCACTTTCTTCACTGGAAGAATCTAAACCATTAGAACGCTGCAATACGACCCCATTGCGCTTGGCAAAACTATAAGAAAAGTCTAAAGGCTTCTGAGCTTCTACAATTTCATTATCAAGTGTTGTAACTTCAATATTCATAGCTTTTTACTTTTGCAAATCGCTACGGCGTTGAGGAATCACATTTTGTAATCGTTGTGGCATTGGTTGCGCGCGCGGTTGAACTGCGGCTGGTCGTTTTGCCATTTGCAGTGCGGACGCGCTTTGTTGTTGCGACATACGCGACTTTCTTTGCTGTTGCTGTGCTAGCTTAGCCTGCCTAATTTTTCGCTGATGCGCTAACACCCTTTGTTTTTGCTCGCGAATAATAATCTGTTTTTTCTGCGCTTGGGTCATTTTACTCACCAACGTACTTCGCAAGTTGGCAGGAAATTGCTTTCCACCCTCAGGTAACAAACCGCGTTTTGTTATTCTTGCATCTCTCTGAGAGTGTCTTAGTTTATTGTATTTCTGGCGGGTATAACTATCACCACTTAGTACATCACGCATAATTACGGGGTGAATAAACACCATTAAATTCTGCTTATCTTTCGTGGTAGTGGTTGATCGAAAAGCCCGTCCAATAATAGGTAAGTCACCCAGGAAAGGGACTTTATTATGTTTATCTCTATACACATCCTCAGTCAAACCACCGAGCACAAGAATTTGATCATCTTCAACCATTACACTGGTTTTAATTGAACGCTTTTTGGTGATTTTATCATCCGATGATTGTGAGCTTTCTTCTAAGCTAGAGCTCTCTTGTTCAATATCTAAACGAATACTGGTTCCATCATTTATCTGGGGCTTTATTTTAAGGGTTAAACCAATGTCCTTTCGATCGATAGTCTGAAAAGGATTTGACGGCGTAGTGCTTCCCCCCGTTCCTGTATAAGAACCTGTCACGAAAGGCACATTTTTACCGACTACAATTTCAGCTTCTTGATTATCCATCGCTATTAATGTGGGTGTCGATAAGATATTAGTTGCCGCATCACCTGCCAAGGCATTTAACAACACCCCAAACATAGGCTTTTTATCTTTACCGATAGCAAAACCAAGCACACCGCCATTACTACCTAGTAAACCTGCAGGGTTTACCAAACCGCTTAAAATTGAGGGCCCTGCTGTTGAGAAATTAGAGGCTCCAATCAAACCTGCCGCAGCGCCTTTAGCCCCCCCAACAGTTCCCCCAGTAACTAACTGTAAGCCTAAATTTTTAGATAGACCAGAAGAAACCTCAGCAATGATCGCTTCTACTAAAACTTGTGCACGACGTACATCTAAACGGCGTATAACTTTTTCTAAGTTTTTTTGTATATCAGGATCGGCAGTAATAATCAGCGAGTTTGTAGCAGGGTCAGCCTGAATATCAATATTGGCTTTTTGTGTGCCTGCCGCCCCTTTACGAGTAGGCTTATTAGATTTTTGTGTTTTAGAAAAGCCAGTCAGTACTTTCACCAAGTCTTCTGCTTTTGCGTAACGCAAATAAACAACCTTGGTTTTTTCTTCTATCGGCTGAGGTGTATCCAGCTTTTTTATAATTTTACGAACTTGTTGACGAGATGATTTATCACCACTCAACAATAAACTATTAGTGCGCTCATCCGCCGCTACTCTGTTTTTAGAAGAAGCCCCCTTAATGGATGACTTTTGTAATACTTGAATCGTTTGCGCCAATTTTTTAGCGGAGGCGTAACGAAGTGGTATAACCTCTAGCTCTTCATCATCCGCGCGATCCATCTTTCTTATAATTTTAAGCAGGCGGTCGATATTAGCTGCGCGATCTGAAATAACGATAGTATTACTCGGACCATACGCCTGCAACTGTCCAGTACTTGGCACTAAAGGACGCAAAATTGGCACTAACATTGCAGCAGGTACGTGTTCGACCCGAATCACCCGAGTGATTAACTCATCCGCATTACGCTTTATTTTAGGTTTTAATCTTCTCGCATTATTACCTTTGCCTAATAACACTTGTACAGCCTGATAAAGATCATCAGAGCCACCTTTTTTGCCACTGGACTTTCTTGGCTTTTGAGGATAATACTCATCATCACCCACCACAGGTACAGGTTGCTGCTTTGCCTGATTAGACGGAACAATTTTAATTAAGTTTGCACCTGAGGGTACAGCTGAAAAACCATGAACCTGCAAAATAGATAAAAAAGTTTCATAAAGCTCATCCTTATCTACATCACTGCTGGTGATAACAGTAACACGCCCTTTAACACGCGGGTCAACCACAAAACTTTTACCCGTAATACGAGACACAGTCTCAATCAAGGTAGGGATTTCAACATCACGTAAATTAATTTGTGCCGAATCTTCAGCAAAAGCTGACATGCTTGTAAATAACGCCACACTGCTAAACACGACTACAATATTCTTTTTAAACGCGCGCGGTAAACTTAATAAACCCATTTCTATTCTCATTTTTAATTCTTTAAGAGGCCTGATCAAACGTTGCCACTTATATTTCTCTTGGTTAGTCAACTAGCCCTAGGTGACCAATACAATATTTTCTTGAGCCAAACATAGATTCAGCCATATATCCGATCTATTATACCACTCATCCCTGTCTATATCCTTAATAAGTTTGAAATTAGTCAGAAGTTTTCGGTTTTTTATAACTTGAAAAAAAAAAATTCGCTCATACTCTAAACACATGAATATAACCGCTGATGAAAACATCCCCTACGTCAAAGAAGCTTTTAGCACATTAGGGAAAGTCACCACCGTTAATGGTCGTACATTATCATCGCATAGTTTACAGACCACAGATATTTTATTAGTTCGCTCCGTAACACAAGTAAATCAATATTTATTACAAAACACAGCCGTGAAATTCGTCGCGTCTGCGACCGCAGGCTTTAATCATATCGACTTAGATTACTTGCAAAAAAACAATATTGGCTTTACTCGCGCCCCAGGCAGCAATGCAATATCTGCCGCCGAATATGTAATGGCTGGTATTAGTTTATGGTCATTACAAAATAACAAAGATTTAAGCCGTTTAAGTATTGGGATTATTGGCTGTGGCAATGTGGGCTCACGGGTTAAGCGTTTGTGCGAAGATATCGGCATACGTTGCGTCATTAACGACCCTCCTTTAGAAGCAGACGAGCCAACGCGCTATGATTATTCACCCATTGAAGAAGCGTTAGTCTGCGACATCGTTACGTTACACACACCTTTATCTTATGACGGACAACATCCAACTTACCGCTTATTAAACCAACACCGTATTGATACAATAAAAGCAGACACTTTGTTTATCAACGCATCACGCGGGGAAGTGGTTAAAGAGCCTGCTTTACGCAATCGCATCAAATCAAAAAACGACATAAGTTTAATTTTAGATGTCTGGGAAAACGAACCTACTATAGATCTAACGTTGCTACCTTACACTTTTATAGGAACACCACACATTGCGGGTTACAGCATTGATGGCAAGATTCGCGGCACCGAAATGATTTACAAAGCGGTGTGTGACTTTTTAAGTAAAAAACCAAGTTGGTCTGCTAAACAAGTGGATTTTTCACACAACCCAAGAACAATAATCCAACTTTCTACGGATATTGATAGCCGCGCAAGTATTCTTCAAGCTTATAACATCCAACAAGATGATAAGGATTTAAAAAAATCACTCAAAGACGAGACTTTACAAGACGGAACATATTTTGATTCCTTAAGAAAAAACTACCCCGCACGCCGGGAATACAGCAACCTCAAATAACTACTTTTCTTCTTGAAAAGGCTCTTTTTTTAATTTTTTCCGTTTTTTATTTAACAGAGGCAACTCATCATCTCTTTGCCTAAACTTTCTCAATAACCAACCTGCAGGCAAATCTTCGCCCAATAACACAGACTCAAGCAAGTTGATATTTTTAACCACTCGCATCATGCGTTGTCGAGCATCATAGGTTCCGCACATTAGAAAACGATCATTTTCACGAATAATTCGGTTATTTTCCGGTAACAACACATTACCTTCCCCTCTTCGTAAAAATAAGGGTAAAGTTGACGTGTATTCACTTTTTGCATCGTCCTTATTAAGCTGATCACCGTACAAAATATCCTCAACCAGAATTTGATGTGTTTGAATCATTTTATAGAGTGCCGGTGTATTATACTGGTTGATAGCTAACTCCCAAAGTTCGGGAATTTCATCATCAACAACACCTACAATACGGCTCACAAGCTCATTCGACTTGTCATTATTAAAGCGCGACACTATTCTCAAAAAATCACCTAGCATCGGGGTTCGTATAAACGCAAAAATAGTATTAGAAATTACATTACCGCGCTGCATTAGCATATCTAAATTTGCAGCCTGAAATAGATGCGAATTATTTTCTTTATTTTGTCGCGCCACACGAAAAACATCTGGGTTTAGCTCTTCTGCTGTCATTAAAATAGAGAGGTTATTCGCATCAACATCAGTGCCTGCAATAATCCCTACAGCATCTTCAATACCAGCCTTAGTCAACGTACTGGCTTCAGTCGGCCTACCGATAACTGAACCTGAAGGCAGGTCTCTTACCTTACGATTAGATTCAATCACACGTAACGGAACACCTTCATCATCAAGATGTTCATACAATGAACGCCCAAAACGCCCAAAACCACAAATAATCCAAATGCCTTGTTTGGCTTCAGGAGGTTCACAGATTTTTTGACCGGAAACGCCTGTCATCCAATCATATAAACAAAATAAGCTAGGAGAACGCAGTGCTAAAGCAAGACGTGAAGCAAATGTTTCAAAAGGGTTTATAACTTCGTTCGCACCAAATGAAAGAATATTTGCTTCAGCCTCAGGAGTTTCAGCACGTGCGATAAGTCGCAAATCGGGGTTTAATAGCTGTGCTACGATGGCTACGGTTAAATTGACCGAGTCTTCATTCGCAAGCGTAACAATACCTTTACACCATGGATGTTTTATTCCTGCCATTTCTAACACTTCAGATTGTGAGCCATCAGCACACAAACCCAAGGGGGTCATTTTAAAATCGTCCGCCTCTAAGTCACTTATACGCTCCTCACTGACATCAATAACAACAGACAAGATACCTTCACGAGATAAAGAACGAGTTAATTGCGCCCCAGTATCACCGTAACCACAGATAATATAAAACGGTTCACGAATATTTTTAACATGACGGATAAAGCTATTTGTTTGCATTTGCTGCCGAAAGACGCGGTCTTGAAATATGCTGAGCATCATACCAATGCCGTATAACCATGACACCACCGTTGCGTACATAGTTATCAACGCCCAATACCGTTGAGCATCGCTAAAGGCATAAGGAATTTCCCCAAAGCCAATCGTGGTTGCCATAAAGCTTACAAAATAAAAGGCATGAAAAAAAGACATTTTCCATGGGTTTCCCTGATCATCTATTCCCGGAATAAGGACAAAACCAAGAATTGAAATGGCATACACTATAATCAGAACGATCAATGGTGAGCGTAGTCGCCTAAATAATATATAAAATAAATTTGACATCGTTGTGTATGCGCTTAGCCAGTAAAAACTATCAGCAGATTATCGTCGTACCGAAATGGTTTCAGAGACCAATAAAACAACTGAGATGATATTAGCCAATAAAGCACCGCCCGATAAAGAAACAACCGTAGCCAACGAATTCCCACTTAATGCTTCACCAGCAATATGCTCTGTCATACCCCATACAACCGCAGCCGCGATAAGTTGTAAATCAGCCACCAAACTAGTCGCCAAAAAAACCGCACCTAGATGTGTTCTATCCCCTACTTTTAAAACGGTGGAGATCAAACTCACCACAATCGCCGCATACAGTTCATAGATATTGTGATGATTAATATCATCCATGCCACCGATAAAAAAACCAAAATTTAAGGTTAAGGCAAGTACGATAAAAAAGGCAAATATTACTTTTTCTGAATTCATTGTGAGTCCGTTGTAAATAAGTTAAGTTAAGGAGAGTCTGATTAAGTCGATTAAAATCAAGCATAGAGAAAACTGTCGCTATTTCACTAAGTGAGACGTAATAATTATTCTATTACGTCGATTTTCGTGGAAAACATCTGCAGCTTTAGCAAGCTTAAAATAATTGGACCTATCAGTTTCTCCTTATGTAGACGGCAAGGTTACACCACGCTGACCTTGATACTTTCCGCCACGATCTTTATATGAGGTTTCGCAAACTTCATCCGACTCAAAAAATAACATCTGTGCAATACCTTCGTTGGCGTAAATTTTTGCAGGTAATGGGGTTGTGTTTGAAAATTCTAAGGTCACATGCCCTTCCCACTCAGGCTCTAGTGGCGTAACGTTAACAATAATACCACAGCGCGCATAAGTTGATTTACCCAAACAAATCGTCAATACACTGCGAGGAATACGAAAGTATTCTACCGTGCGTGCTAAAGCAAACGAATTGGGCGGGATAATACAAACATCTGACTGAATATCGACAAAGCTATCTTCATCAAAAGACTTGGGGTCAACAATGGCAGAGTTGATATTAGTAAAAATTTTAAACTCATCCGCACAGCGCACGTCATAACCATAGCTAGATGTGCCGTATGAGACGATACGATTTCCGTCTTCCTCGCGTACTTGACCTGCCTCAAACGGCTCGATCATGCCCTGCTCTTGCGCCATGCGGCGTATCCATTTATCTGACTTGATACTCATAAATATAGGGTACTCATATTAACGAAGTGCTGTTTTTCCGGCACGTTGGAATGGAATATTAAACCACGGTAAATGCACAGAACCATCTAAAGAATAATCCAACTCACGGCTACGCAATAAGCCAGGAATCATATTTAACATATTGCTAAAGCTTAATTTAATAGGAACAGATACTTTTTGAGTCTCACCCGATTTAATCGTGACTTTATGCTCCTTATCGCCTTTTGCAACTTGCACACCGTTAAGGCTCAAACCATAGTCAAAACCAGCCAGTGGGATAGGAAACTTATTCGGGTTTTGGATATTTAAAATAATGGTTGCTGAGCCACCGCTTAAATTTAAACTACCCATCTCAAGCTTATGCACCTGTACTTTAGGCGGTTCTACCAAACCCTTGATACCAGCTGATGAACAAGCACTTAAGAATGAAACGATTATAGCTAACATGATGAAAATTTTACGCATTTTATTATCTCCCCTTGTATTATTAAATGCAGTTTAAATCAAATTTCAGGTGAATGCACTTTGATTCATATCTTGCCTAACCAGGAGGCCAACTTAAGTCACGCCCAGCTAATAGATGCAGATGTAGATGAAACACCGTTTGCCCTGCCGCCTCACCACAATTCATAACGGTACGATAGCCTTCTTCAGCAAAACCTTGCTGCGTTGCAATATTTTTTGCGGCAAGAAAAAGCTCCCCCATGACACTTGCATCAGATGTTTGTAGATCATTAATCATTGCAATATGCTGCTTAGGAATAATCAAATAATGATGAGGTGCGGCGGCATTAATGTCTTTAAACGCATAGACAGAACCATTCTCATAAATATTTTCAGAAGGAATATCACCTTTTATAATTTTACAAAATAAGCAGTCAGTCATTTTAACAACTCGATACAGTTAACAAGAAAGTCTTTGATTTTAACCTAATTTATTCTTTCACTATACTCTTGAATGAAACTCTCCTAAAATTAAATCCTCTTGATTACCTAACGGATAACTGTGAAATCACCTTCTAAATATTCGATCAACCACTCATTATTTATATTTCTGTTTCTGTTTGCCTTTTCTGGCTTAACATCTTTTCAAGGTGCGCA
The DNA here is from genome assembly GCA_026989335.1 of Thiotrichaceae bacterium. GTDB lineage: Bacteria > Pseudomonadota > Gammaproteobacteria > Thiotrichales > Thiotrichaceae > Cocleimonas. Next base: position 6,526 of record JALSJN010000076.1, on the reverse strand, counting down.
TGCTGAAATCACTCCTACCTATACGGCACCTCATTCGAATTGGTATGACTTAGAGTCCAAACACTTCCACATCCTTCACGATAAGGACGACTTAGCCATTGCTCAGCATAGCCTTAAAATTGCAGAAGCAAGTTATACCGTGTTGAGTCAGTTCTTTAAAACAGCGCCAGAAGGTAAAATTTATATCGGTTTAGCCAATACCTTTGACTACAGCAATGGCTTTGCCCTGATTGCACCGCGTGATGCCACATTAATTAATACCATGCCCCCAAGTTCTGGCACTTTACTCTCATCCACCGATTGGTATGAGAATGTGATTCTTCATGAGTTAGTACATATTTTCCACTTAAATCAGGTAAAAGGAATACAGAAAACACTGAGCCGTGTATTTGGTAAAAGTAATCTATTTTCTCCACACAGTTTTCAGCCCAGTTGGATTATTGAAGGACTAGCCACCTATCTTGAAACCACCTATATTAAAAATACCCGCACCGCTTCGCCAAACTATGAGAACTTAATGGCAAATGAAGTACGAAAAGGAGTACGTTCATTCGCCAGTATTAACGCAGGGGCTACGCACTGGCCCTATGGCAGTGATTATTTATACGGCAGTTACTTCTTTTTGTTTTTAGAGGAAAACTACGGACGTGACAGCATTAAAGCGATGGTAGACAGCTATAGTGACAATAATATTCCTTTCAGGATTGTGAGTAATACCGTTCCAGCGACAAGCAAACCACTTACCGTACTTTGGCGTGAATATATCCAGTGGTTAAAGCAACGTCTTGCACCTGCCAAGCTTAATCAAAACAAACTGAAAAGTGTTAATAACAACACCAGTAAACCTCAGCAAAAAATACTCACTCATAGTGCTTTTATCAGTAGCCCACTAAGCCTCAATGGCAAACTTTATTACATCCAAAATGACCGTGTTAAACACCCCAGAATCATCGAGCAAAACACAAACGGTTTTAAAAGAGACTTAGGGAAGATACAAGGTGGATCACTTCTAGATAGCCATGCCACATCAGGCATTTTAGTTAGGCAAACAAGTGCCTGCTCGCCCTCAAAAATATTTTCTGACTTGTATGTTTTAAAACCTAAAAACAAACAACTCAAACGTATTACACATTGTGCGCGTTACTACAATGCCACATGGATGGCGGGTGGTGAGCGCATAGTCGCTGTTAAAAAGCATGGCTCTTTTTCATCTCTCGAATTACTTAACAAAAACGGTAAGCACCTACGCACGTTATATAAAGGGTTTTCTGGCGACAAACTCAGCTGGATCTCTGTAGACGGGTCAAAAGATAACACACATGTTCTCATTACACGAAAAATAGGCAACAATAATAGCTTTGCCATCCAAGAGTTTAATCTAGACGATCAATCGTGGAAAACGATCGCTAATGATACGACCGTCAAATCTTCAGCCCGTTATACCGATAACGACCGAAGTATTATTTATACCGCTCAAGCGACTAACAGTAGCGCGACTGAAGTTTATAAACTCAACAAATCAACAAAAATGCACCAGCAGTTATCACACTTCCAAGGCTTAGTTGAAAGCCCAGTTTTGGATTCAAGCAACCAGATACTCTACTTTATTGGTACAACGCCAAGCGGCCCATCGTTGTTTAAGATCACGGCGCAACAACAAAAAATTAATATCCGTAAAAAGGCTAAGGTATCGCTAAAGCCCATCACTAAACCCAAGCAACTGGCCTTTTCCCTTCCTAAAAAAGTATCGGCAAGGCTAAAGCCTTACTCCGCACTTAAATCAACATTAGTGCCAACAGGCAGATTTCCTATTTACTTGAACACTGGCGCCCACAAAGAAATAGGTTTAGGTCTAAGCGGCCAAGATATTTTATACAAGCATGCGTGGAATGCAGGCCTTGCGTATGCACCAGATTTAAAAACAACCACCCATGCCTTCCGCTATATTTATGATAATAAAATTGCTTTTAGTAGTAGCCGCGCTATTGAAGAACATAACTATCATGATAAAGATCACACTCAACTCAAAGAATATAGCCTAAGCACTATAAACACCCTTGAAGCACAGCACAACATCGACCTTATTGGCGCAGGTTTTAGCGTCGGGCTGGGGCTGGCTGATATTCACAAACAACGCCTCAGCAAACTTAAAGACTCTGACGATAAGGTGCTAAAAAATACGCGACACAGTCTAATTGGTTTAAATTTTCGTTATAGCTCTGCTGCCTTATTCACAGAAAAACTCGGCTTAAATGATGGTCGCACCTTAAGTTTTTCGCTGGAAACTTATGATGCCTTTAGAAAAAATAAAGACATCACAGGTCTCGTAGGGCAGTTCCAATGGGGGGAATATATCGCAATAGGAAAAACCACGCTGGCACTAAAAAACACCCTAGCCATCAGCAAAGGCGGAGAGAATCCTGCCATATTAACCTTAGGGGGAAGCGCTACAGGTATTGCAAATCCCAGCACTCAACACATTGCCTTAAACCGTAGAAGCTTTCAATTACGCGGTTATGCTAACAATGCTTTTACTGGAACCAAACTACATACTGCAACCCTTACGTGGCAAATTCCACTAGGCGCTATTAATAAAACAGCTTCTACCCCTCCGGTTGGTTTGGGTAGATTTGGCATTAACTTGTTTGCAGAAACAGGAAAAGTATGGAACAACAAAAGTCAAGACTATATGCATGCACTCGGTGCAGAACTTAGAGGTGAACTCAAACTTGGTTATCGATTCACGATCCCTGTTAATTTTGGTGTTGCTAAAGGGCTTGATAAAAAGCTTGGAAAAGTAACGCCCTATTTAAACTTTAATACTAGCTTTTAATGAGTTTTTTGAAATCAATCTACTTTACCACTAATATTATTTGATAGCAGTGTCTATAAATGAAAGACCAAATTTACTAATAATTCCTACGCCCATCAAAGGCATGCGACAGTGTACTGCTATCAACATAGTCCAGCTCACCACCCACAGGTACCCCATGCGCAATTCGAGTCGTTTGTACATTGTACTTTTTGGCTAATTCGCTAATATAGTGAGCCGTTACTTCTCCCTCAACGGTGGGGTTTGTGGCTAAAATCAGTTCTTTTAAGCTTTCATTTTCTAGTTGAATTTCTAATAGGTCTAGACCCAGTTCTTCAGGGCCAATGCCATCAAGCGGTGAGAGTTTCCCCATCAGCACAAAGTAATAACCACGATAAGCCGTTGATTGCTCTACTGCCATCACATCCGTAGGACTTTCAACTACGCATAAGGTATCAGGGTTACGACTTTTATCCGCACAAATACGGCAAATATCGTGTTCTGTCAACGTCCGGCATTGCTGGCACTGTCCAATATTTTCCAGCGCAGCACGCATTGCCTCTGCCAACTTTAAGCCTTTCTCTCGATCATGCTCTAATAAATGAAACGCCATCCGCTGCGCCGTACGCGCACCGACACTTGGCAGGCATTTTAGCGAGCTAACGAGTTCATTTAAGAGTGAGGATTCTGGCATAGGAAAAATGGTCTGCGTTCTCAAGGGACTTCTGGTTAGTCCGATGAATTATGTTTCAAAATGAGATATTACACGTACGAATAGAGAAAAAAGGAATTTCTCAAGCACTTCATGCGGAGTAAATTTAGTAGCCGACACATCGGCAAAAAGACACCGACATAATCTAGTTCAGCATTTGTAAAACATCAATGGGACGCGCGCTAAAAGGGCAGTTTCATTCCGGGTGGTAAACTCATGCCTTCTGTTACGCCCGACATGCGCTCTTTACTGGTCTCTGCCATTTTATGAGCAGCATCATTAAATGCCGCTGCTACCAAATCCTCTAACATTTCTTTGTCATCATCTTCCAATAAACTAGCATCTATTTTAACGCGTTTACATTCATGTGCGCCGTTTATAGTAACAGAGACCAAACCGCCACCTGCTTCACCACTTGATTCCATTGATGCGATTTCTGCTTGCGCTTTTTGCATGTCTTCTTGCATTTTTTGCGCTTGCTTCATCATGTTGCCTAAGCCACCACCTTTAAACATTTTCTTTTCCTTTTTTGGTTGAGTTTGAATTACTTCGATTTTTTATTGCTTTAATAGAATTTGGAACTATTTGTGCGCCAAACCTGTTTTGTAGTTCTATCACAAACGGGTCCAATGCTATATTTTTTTCTGCTTGAATTTGAACTTCAGCAATATTTCTAGCAGTACGTTGTGCTGGTGTTTCTGTTGGCACTTCCTCTTGCTCACCTGTTGATGAGGACTTAGTTGAAGGCGACCCGTCCGTACCAGTAACGGTTAAAGCCAGTTTAACTGTCTGTTTATAGAAATCATTTAACGCGTTTCTAATCTCTGCTTCAACGGATGCTGACAATAAGGTAGCATTTGAAGCATCAAGATTTAAAGACATTACCCGTGTTTTATTATCTACACCCTCCGTATTATCAGCTAACAAACAATGTTTAACAATCTCTGCTGCACGCCCACCCAATGATAATTTTGGAGTAACATCATGCCATGCTAGATTAGCCTTACTGCCCTCATTTAACACATCAAGCACAAGATCATCAGCTAATACTGGCTGTTCATGTTCTGCACTTAGCTCAGCAACTTGAGAAATCTCTTGTTCTTTAGGCGGACTTAGCTCTTCAGGTAAATTTTCCCAAGGGGGTATTTCATTACCTGGCACTGGAACTTGCTTTATAGATGTTTTTTTTACTACCGGGGCCTGCGGATTTACGTCTTTTAAGCTGTGGCGCTTTATTTCTAGCACATCTCTGTCTTGCGAATTATTATTTAGCGTTTTTTTTTTCGGCTCTTGGTGATTTTTCGCAGGTTCAGTATGTTCTACATCTGATTCTGCCTTTTGTTGCGATGATTCTAATGCCGCTGGCGCAAGCTGCATTCCTTCACGAAGTGGCTGAAAAGATAACATACGCAGCAATAGCATTTCAAACCCACTACGCGGATCAGGCGATAAGGGTAGGTCACGTCGGCCGTGTAGTGCAATTTGATAAAATAACTGCACATCTTCTTTACTGATTTGTTTTGAAAATGCAGTAACATTATCGTCATCTTGTTGTGCATCTGGCACAACTTGTTGTACCGCAATTTGGTGCAACAAAGCAATCAAAGCATCAGTAGCTGCTTCAAAATCTGGTGTTACCCCTGATAGCTCTTCAACTTGCTGGAGAATTTTTTTACCATCAGCTTGTACGATAGAATAAAGTAAATCAAGTAACGGCTCGTGCGAAATACTGCCTAGCATGTCACGCACATCTGCTTCTTTTAAAGCATCACCACCAAACGCAATAGACTGATCTAAAAGACTTAAAGCATCCCGCATACTGCCATCTGCAGCGCGTGAGATTAAGCGTAAAGATTTTTCTTCAAAAGGAAACTCTTCTTCTTTAAGAATCATATCCAAATGCCCTTCAATCAAATCAATTGGCATTCGTTTTAGATTAAACTGTAAACAACGAGAAAGGATTGTCACAGGGAGTTTTTGTGGATCCGTAGTTGCAAACAAAAACTTTACATGCGGTGGGGGTTCTTCCAAGGTTTTTAATAAGGCATTAAAACTATGCCCAGTAAGCATGTGAACTTCATCAATCAAATAAACTTTATAGCGCCCACGTGTCGGTGCGTATTGCACATTATCAAGAAGTTCACGGGTATCTTCAACTTTGGTACGGGAAGCCGCATCCACCTCAATTAAATCAACAAAGTTGCCTGCGACAATTTCTTTGCAGCTATTACATGTTCCACAAGGTTCTGAGCTCACACCCGTTTCGCAATTTAAGCATTTGGCTAAAATGCGGGCAATGGTGGTTTTACCAACGCCTCGGGTGCCCGTAAAAAGATAGGCGTGATGCAAGCGATCATTATCCAGCGCATTGATTAATGCGCGCAAGACATGTTCTTGGCCAACCATTTCTTTAAAATTTTGCGGACGCCATTTTCTGGCAAGGACTTGGTAACTCATGCGGCAATGATATAGGAATTAATCAGGATACTAAACACTATCAAGAAATTAAAAAGCTTTACTCGACTGACAATTCCAGCAATCTAAAAATTGAGCAGAATGTTTTTCACCACAATGATCACAAACCCAATCTTCACCCGCGACTTCAGAATTTTTAGAGTGCTCGATAACTTCTTTAGCGTAAGCTTCCATATCAGGATCAGTAATCCAAACTTCTGGCCAAGCGTTGTCTAGCGGAATATCACCAATCACAGACGTTAAGCCATCATTTTTAACAATCGACTCGATGCCTTTTGTTTCTAATAGATTTTTAATGTGGTAAACATTGAGCCTATTTTCTGCGGTAAATACTTGTTTCATAGGACAATAGTACCATATTTATTAATGAATTGGTAGTCACCTACTGTCTCATCTGCTTTAGGCTTTTACGTAAATTCAGAATAAAAATGGATGACTAAGTACATCTAAAATTAAAAATCATCTGGAGGCGACCCACACCAGCTACACCTCGGCACCCGAACCCACTGCTACCGTTGCTCCCTTCC